>NYZY01000042.1 GCA_002687335.1 Chloroflexota bacterium | reverse complement strand
AGAACATGCGGACATTTTGCGTGATATGACCGAACTAGTTCTGAAAGATTGGGAACCCCAATTTATCGAATCAAAAATCAGGGAACAAACCGAAAATCTCGCTATAACAATCCCATGGGCTGAGAACACCTCACCAGCAGATACGATCCGATGGGATCTCAAACCTGAATGGGATTATCTCGACAAGACATGAAAATCATGTCTACGATCAAATCCTAACGCGTGGAATGCCAAACTAGATTTTAATTCAGACCATTGACCGACAGTGCAACTTTGATAACGCCGTCCTCGTGTCCAGCGTACATATCATAAGCCTTCTGAACCTCAGAAAAGTCTAGATTGTGGCTCTTCAGCACACCCGGGTCGATCCAACCGCGTTCTTTGAGAGCAATCGTCTCACGTATGTCCTTTGTAGGTTGCGACGTGGCAGCAACCTGGGTAGGAATAATCTTTGCAGCCTTGAACATGAATTCCTGATGCAGGAATGAAGATACCTTCCCGCCTTGACCCGTAAGACTAAAACTGACGAACATTCCCCAGCGTTTCACAATCTTTATGCACTGCCCAAATCCCTCAGGATCGCCAGTTGCGTCAACCACGATGTCTATGCCCTCCCCACCTGTCAGTTCTTCGATCGCCTCATACATATCGTCTTTGCTCGGGTTTACCGTGTTGGTCGCACCTACTGAAAGCGCTTTTTCCAGCCGAGCCTCTACAGGGTCGATTCCAATTATTTGTAACGCACCCTGCTTTTCTGCCAGCATCGTAAACGACAGTCCAATACCGCCCTGCCCCAGAACTGCTACGCGGGTACCAGCGATATTGCCCATCTGCTTGACAGAGTAGAGAACGGTGCCGGTATGTTGGCACATCACCCACTCATCGATCGACCCCCATTCGGGAACCGGAAGTATGCGATCAGGAGTCTGCACCATGTATTCAGCGAGTCCACCAGATCCACGCGTCGGCAGTACAATCGCCCGCTGTCCCTCTTTAACTTCCTCTGTCTTCGACTCAACGACAGTGCCAGCTATCTCGTGGCAACCCAACCCGGGAGCCATAGGGTAACTTTCCTCTGGTAAATCTGCATGAAAGGTTCCATGAATATCACTACCACATACAGAAACTGCTTCTATTCTGATCTTAGCCTGCCCATCTGACGGAACGGGATCTGGCAGGTCTATGAATTCAAATGTTGCAGGTGATACGAGTCTGGCGGCTTTCAATTTCTATTAACAGCTTTCATAAGTGTTGGAGGCGATGAACCGACAGAAACTCTACACTTAGCCAACGTCGCGAACAATCCTAATAAATCCAACTTTCCATCATTGAGTACTGATACATTTTCTTTCGACAAGCTAACAAAAGAGGAAAACAAGGTCCATGCGTATTCTGATCGCCGGCTGCCAACAAGAGATCTCATCATTCAATCCCGTGCCATGCGAGTACGATTTTTTCGAATATATGCGGGGCGATGAAATACAGGCGAACCACGAGGGAACAGACTCACAAATCGGTGGAGCAATAGCGGAACTTAGGTCATCATTCGGAGACGATCTTAAGCTAGTGTTCACTTTCGATGCAGAAGGAGTAGCTGCCGGTCCTCTTAGCCACGCTGCTTTTGAACGAATCGCCGCTGAATTTCTAGAATCATTGAAACCACACGCCGGAAAAATCGATGGTGTGTACTTTTCAATGCATGGTGCAATGGGTACAACTGAGCTTCTCGATCCTGAAGGCTATTTGCTCGAAGAGGCACGAAAAATCCTAGGAAACAATGTGCCGATTGTGATCTCGATGGACTTACACGGAATCCTGACAGCAAAAATGTTGCAAAACATTAATGGTCTGGCATCTTTTCACACTTATCCACATGTAGATTTCGGTGACACCGGCCAACGGGCTGCAAAATTTCTAACACGAATACTAAAAGAGGGAGTTAAACCTGTAGCCGCACGAGTAAGAGTCCCAGCCATCGTCCGTGGTAATGAACTAATCACCGAAACAGGAGCTTTTGGAGCACAAATCCGCTACGCGAAAAAACTCCAAGAAAACCCTTCGGTACTCTCAGCGGGATTCTTTATCTGCAACCCCTTCACGGACGTACCAGAATTAGGCAGCCAAGCCTACGTTTTCACCGATAACGACCAGGACCTAGCGGAACAAGGCGCGTTACAAATGGCTAACGATTTTTGGCCAAACCGTCACATCATGCAGGGACAGTTTGTATCACTTCAAAAAGCCGTTTCAATGGGAGCATCTATGGCCGGGCCAATAGCTTTCACAGACGCAGCAGACGCCCCAAGCTCTGGTTCTTCGGGAGACAGTAACGCCATCATTTCCGAGATGATTCGAACCAGTTATCCGCACTCGATACTTGCCCCGCTAGTGGATCCTGATGCCGCAGCAACAGCACATAACCTGGGTGTCGGCGGGACATTCCGTATGGGAATTGGCGGAACACATGACAACCAATTCGTTCCACTTGAACTCGACTGGTCTGTGATTTCACTAGCCGACGGCACAATGAAATGCGAAACATGGAAGTACGAGCCAACCATCGGTCCTACAGCAGTGCTACGGTCGGGTAATCTGACCGTAGTAGTCACTACAGGCACGGTTATGTTGGTAGATCGCGCTCTGTTTTTTAAAGTCGGACTAGATCCCCGGGACTTCCACTCAACTATCGTCAAATCCCCTCACTGTGAACCAGCATTCTTCGACGACTGGGTAGAAGCGAACTTCAATGTGGACGCTCCAGGAGCCACGAGCGCCAATCTGAAAACACTGGGACATACCATCTGTGATCGCCCAATGTATCCCCTTGAGGAGGACACGAAATTCATGCCTCAAGTGGAAATATTCTCTAATTAAACTTCACAACAAGTGAAGGGTCTATGAACAAAACTTTGTGCACGACCTACTTGTTCATATCGGTAAATTTAACTGGCTTGGCTGGCCTGCCACCGGCCGGTACACCGAGTGGCAATTTCACATCCAGAACCATCGGACGACCCTCACGCTCAACCGTGTCCAATCCCTCTTGTACCACCAAATCTATCTCGGACTCATCATCCACCTTGCGACCCTCTACGCCAAAAGAGCCTGCCAGTTGAACGATATCAATCCCATCCAGTACCACTCCAGCGTATTCTCCTGTGTCTTTCATGACACCGTCCGCTCCAGCAAAAGCACCGGCAACAATTCCATACGCACTGTTATTAGGAACAACATATAAAACGGGAATTTGATGATGAGCCGCACTCCAAAAAGCAGAGTCGGAATAATACACAGATCCATCTCCAACCACGCCGACTACCGGCGTATCAGGAGCCGCCAGTTTGGCGCCCAGCGGGGCCCCCATTCCGTAACCTTCGGAGCCTCCAGCCGGTCGTATATACGTATTAGAACCACCGTTCGGCTTTGCAACAACATCCTCAAGTGGGACAGCGAACTGTTCTGTCGTAATGATGCCACCACCGAGTTTTTCGAGACCATTATCTACAGCATCTAAAAGAGCTATCGGTCGAACATGCCCGGGGATTTCGCTTGGTGACTGCAACCCTACTCTTCTGTCGTTTCTAAATTTTTCCGCAGCTTTATGAGCCGTTTGACGCCTTTCATCATAAGCTTTTGCTTCATATTCAGAATTCGCCAGTAAAGCCAATTTTTCTATCACGCGGTACTCGTCAGCCATAACCGCTAAATCCAATCCGGGAATATTTTCAAATATCTCAACATCAGGACCTACTGCAACAATTTTTTTAGCAGTTTTGAACAGGTCAAAGTCGGCTGGATTCCCGCTAGCTCCGTGACGTACACCAATCGCTAAGATGGCATCAGGTTCTAGATCTACAACGGGTCCACGGAAATACCCACAGTGGAGCGGGTGTGCTGCTGATACACCTCTAAGATCACCCCACATTGAAGCAACGTTACTACCAAAATGATCAGCAATGGCAGCCAACTGACTTTCTGCTCCACTCTTATTGACCCCGTCACCGACATAAATCAAAGGTCGTTTGGCTTCATGGAGTGTTCTGGCAATTTCCTCAACGTCACGGTCGTCGGGGTACCCCGCGCGTGGGCGAGCCGGCGGTCCTTCTATAATCGAAGTTGTTATGTGCTCGGCCCCTAAAATCCTGTCGTACGCGGCAATGTGAACAGGTCCGATTGGTGGAGTCATAGCAACCTTGAGTGCGCGGTCTACTGCAGTCGCCAGACCCCCGGGATCAATTACCGTCCAATTGGCTTTCATGAAAGGTGCACCGATAGATGTCGGTCCAACATCATGTCCAAGGTCAAGTGTAATGCGATCCGCATAGCTACCGGTATCACCCACAAATGTAATCATCACCACTGGAAGGCTTGCAGCCCAAACATTAATCATCTGTCCAAGGCTCTGCGCTAGTCCTGCCCCTAGGTGAACTGACATGACGGCTGGATCAGAATTTACCTGCGCAAATCCTCCGGCCATCGCAGTGACAGTACCTTCGTGAAGACCGATGACTCCGCTGATTTCAGGACGACTGTGAAGGGTGTCGAAAAAACGGGCTTCACGGGATCCGGGATTATAGAACAGATGGCGAACTCCAGAAGCCACCAGTTGTTCAATAATTATTTGTGATGGATTTCCGGTAAAAGAGCGAGATGCCATTTAGGTGTGCTCCAAGCGAGTCAAAGAGGCGGTATATCGAACCCATAACTCAGTCAATAATAACGAGTCTGGGCATACTACCCGCTCTAGGTGAAATTCGTCGAGCGTATATTTACAACAACGCCTATGGGACCAGCACTAATTGGACGTGCTCTTCAGGTTTCATCAGCCGCTCCATCGACGATTGCATCTCATCGAAACCAATGAAGCTTTCATCAGTCACCATTGCCTGCTTGGACAATAGACCCCGCTCCATTAATTTCAAGACCGTTCGCCAATCAATCGGTTGAGATCCGTACGATGCCTTCATTTCCACCTCCCGACCAATCCACTCGACGGTCAAAAGATCCACATCTTCCCAAGCCATTGACACCACCAGCACCTGGCCACCTCGGCGTACCATCTCCAGACCTTGTTGAAGTGTAGGTCGAGCCGCTGCTGCGTCGAATGCAACAGGTACGCCAGGTCCGCCTGAAATCTCAAGAACTTTCGAAACCACATCCTCTTCAGTCGGATTCATCACAACCGTGGCTCCAAGCACACGTGCGGCCTCAGCCCGCGCCGTCGCTGGTTCGGAAACATATACCGCCCCTGCTCCACCTGCGTTCAGCACTTGCATTATCAGTAGACCTATTGGGCCGGCACCCATTACAACGACGCTATCACCNATACTAAATTTCGANCTGCGAACCGCGTGCACCGCTATAGCGGCCGGNTCNGCCAAAACAGCAAGCTCATCNCTCACNTTNTTTGGAATCTTAAGNGGTCGCCATTCGTCCAACACGATGTACTCGGCAAATCCNCCCTGAGGNGGNGTTTTAAGACCCATCGTACGGGCACTNTACCTATCCCCGGCTGCCCGAGCAGATATCCCCTCAGGAGGCTCTCCCCCTCCACTCACAACCCTGTCTCCGTCATTGAGCAACGTCACATCTGCACCCAACTGAACAACCTCACCAATATACTCATGACCCATTATCGAACCAGAATTCATCATTCCGTACTGAAATCTGTGAACGTCCGACCCGCATATTGCAGAGTACTTGATCTTGACCAAAACCTGATTCGGACCAGGTTCAGGTGTTGGTACATCTTCCACTTGAATCTGTTGAGTACCCCGGATAACAGCCGCTTTCATTATGTGCTAGATCCCCTAATCACTGGTAACTTATGGAACGTATTGATACACGGCAACAGGACCGTGTTACTGCATCTTTCACACTTGCATTGCAGACACAATGTGCCACAATCCGCCGGGCGGATTATCCACTGGTATCGCCTTGTAGTCAAAGTGTTGAACGATAAGGTTAAGACATAAGACTAATTGCAACTGCAAATTTCATATATTGTTTTTGGAGACCGCACATGGATCGTTTAGCCCACAAGGTCGCAATCGTAACCGGATCCGGCACTCGGTCATCAAATGTAACCGGGGTAGGTATGGCAACGGCCAAACTCTTCGCATCCCACGGTGCAAGCGTGCTCATTGTAGATATGAATGAATCGGCTGCAAAAATCACTGAAAAGGCGATTCATGACGCGGGCGGAAAGGCTTCAATTTTCATTGGAGACGTAGCCGAAGAATCAGTATGTAAGGAACTCGTCAAAACGGCTGTAACACGATATGGAAAACTCGACATCTTGATGAACAGTGTCGCCATCGGAGGCCCCGGAACGGTGACTGAAATCTCCGAAGATTTCTGGTACCGCGTTCTAGATGTCGACCTGAAAAGCATGGTTTTTATCTCGAAATACGCAGTTCCAGAAATGGCCAGAAACGGTGGCGGGTCCATCATCAACATCTCCTCTGTAGACGGGATTCGGGCAGCGATGACCCGCAATATTCCTTACGCGGCTGCCAAGGGCGGAATGATTTCGGTTACAAGAGCGATGGCAGTTCATCACGGACGAGAAAATATCCGTGTTAACTGCATCGCCCCGGGAATGTTGTACTCGTCGATGACCGAAGCAGTGGAAGATCGCAAGAGAGAGATTCGACGCAAGTTAGCCCCTCTTGGAACCGAAGGACGCGCAGAAGATATCGCCATGGCGGCTACTTTTTTAGCAAGTGACGAGGCCAGATGGATAACAGGTGTTTTGCTACCGGTAGACGCAGGGCTGATGGCAGCTGGGCCACAAAGCCTTTTAAACAACATCCTTGAAGACTATGAGTACAAGTAATGACAAACCATAAAGAAATATTCGCCGAATCAAGAGTCATCGACGGCCTGGACACCAGTGTATGGGGCAGCGAAAACGTATATCGCACCTTGCGCGATGGAGGCGTGACAGCGGTCAATGCAACAATAGCAATTTGGGAAGATTATGAATCTACCCTCAAAACGATTACCCAATATTTAAAGTGGTTCGATGAATTTAAAGAGTTGATACGACCGGTGAAAACAGTAAACGACATCCTTTCCGCAAAATTGGAAAATCGAACCGGTATCATTTTCGGTTGGCAAAACGCTGCGCCGATTGGTAATGACCTAAATAGGTTGAGACTTTTCCACGAACTTGGAGTCAGGATCATACAGATTACCTATAACGAGCGAAATCTATTAGGTAACGGATGCTACGAACGAGTTGATGACGGATTAAGCAGATTTGGCTTGGCCGCAGTAAAAGAAATGAACAGACTGGGCATACTGATGGATCTCTCACATGTGGGAGACCGCACCACGATGGATACCATAGAAAATTCAGATGGACCGGTCGCCATAACGCACGCCAACGCTAGATCACAAATTGATCATCCGCGTAATAAAACCGACGAAGCGATCAGGTTATTGGCCGAACGAGGTGGCGTGATAGGTGCGAACGCTTTTCCGATGTTCTTCGAACGAGGTTTCGACACCGACCTCGAAGAATATCTCGATGCTATAGATTATCTTGTGCAAATGGTGGGACCCAACCACGTTGCGATAGGTACTGATTTCTGTATGGAACAGCCACGATCATTCTTTGAATGGCTTTTCATGTCGCAAGGTAAGATTCCAGCCACTGATGTACCTTACACACCAGAGCCATACCAACACCTTAGAGGCTTTGCAGACCCGTCCGATTGGGTAAA
>NYZY01000041.1 GCA_002687335.1 Chloroflexota bacterium | reverse complement strand
GAAATGCTAGAGGAACATCATATTAGGTCTCCACTTAAGAAGTTTTTATCAGTTCAGTCAGTGAAAGATATTGCCGTCGAAATGAAAGCTGCACCGGGTGATTTAATACTTATCGTGGCTGGGACAGAGAAATTGGTGAACACGGTTTTGTCGAATTTACGTAATGAATTAGCCCGACAACTTCAGCTTATTGATTCCAAGCAATTTACTTTCGCTTGGGTTTATGATTTTCCTTTATTTGAATGGGATGAGGACCTGAATAAATATCAACCTGCTCACCATGTGTTTTCTTCACCCAAGCAAGAGCATTTGAAATATATTAAGACGGATCCAGGGAAAGTTCTCGCCGATTTGTTTGATCTCGTTTGTAACGGAATGGAAATGGGCTCAGGAAGCATACGTATTCATGACCGTGACGTCCAGGAACAGGTGTTCAGTGTTATCGGTTATTCAGCAGACCAAATTGCTGAGCGTTTTGGTCAACTTCTCACCGCTTTTACTTACGGAGCCCCACCTCACGGTGGGATGGGTTTGGGTCTTGATCGTTTTGTCGCTATGCTGGCTGGAGAGAGTGCTATCCGTGAAGTTATAGCGTTTCCGAAAACTCAAACTGCGACCGATCCACTTTTCGAGGCCCCATCTACCATCGAAAATGAGCAACTTGCCGAGTTGCATTTACGTGTCGTGATGCCAAAGACATAGAGGTATCATTATTTGGGATAACTTTGGAATAAGGTAAGCCCTAAATTACAGCCCTGAGTTACAATTGAAATTGATGTGCGAGCGCCTCTAGGCGCTCTTTTCATGTGTGCTACTGCTGTGTAAGTCTGTTTGAGTGTTTCGGAGAGAACGTTGAAAGTATCTCGTGATGATGTTGAAAATCGTCAGACCATTCTTCACATCGAAGTAGAAGAAGATCGCGTAGAGCGTCATCTTCAACGAGCTCACGATAAAGTTTCGCAGCGGATTAACATTCCTGGATTTCGAAAAGGTAAAGCTCCCCGCCGTATTGTCGAGCAGTTCGTCGGGCGCGATTATCTTCTCGATGAGGCCATGGAGTCTCTTGTTCCCGAAGCAGTGGGTGCGGCAGTGGAAGAATCTGATATTGAAACCACTCATACCCCACCTAGGGTTAGTGTCATCGAACGTGACCCTGTAGTGAAAATTGATGCAACAGTCGCGCTCACACCTGTAGTAACTCTTGGCAGTTATGAACACCTTAAGTTTGAGGATCAGATTGATGAGGTGTCTGAGGAGCAAATTGAAGAACAAGTAACTCAAGTTCGCGAATCTCAGGTTACCTGGGAACTTGTGAATCGGTCGGTAAAAATGGGTGACTTGCTCACTATTACAGCAAGTGGTTTCGTGGAAGGGAAAGAGTTCGCTAAGGTAGATACTGGTGAGTTTCTGGTAGAGGCGGGCAGCATGAATCCTGTTCCAGGATTTGCCGAAAAGTTGAAAGGCCTCAAAGGAGGAGATTCAAAGGAATTTACTCTTGATATTCCCGAAGATTACCCTAATGGGGAGTTTGCTGGTAAGAAGGTAAATTTCAATGTAAGTATTGCCGATGTAAAGAAAAAAACACTTCCGAGGATGACAAATGCATTTGTAGCTTCATTAGGTGATGACCTTAAAACTGTTGCGCAATTGCGTGATCAGATTGTGGATAACCTCCAACAACAGGCTAAAGATGGTTTACGGCGTTCCCTTGAACAGAAAATTATTGATGCTTTGGTTGCCGACGCTGAATTCGAAGTTTCGCCTATGATCATTGAACACGAAGCTGAGCACGTACTTGAGGACCAACAACGCCAACTGGCCCAATACAATATTGATTTCCAGCAGTACATTGAGGGACTCGGCAAATCTACCGAAGAAATCGTTTCAGAAGCAAAAGATTCCGCTGAGTTGCGCCTTAAAAGGATGCTTGTGGTTGATAGGCTTGTTGAAGCTGTAGGAGTGGCGATAACTCCCGATGAGGTTGCTTCGGAAATAGAGATTATGCAGAGTCAACCGCAGTATGAGAAGGAAAACCTTGATACGGATGAGGCACGAGATGCAATTCAAAAGGTTCTACAGCGTCGTGCTGCGATAGATAAGGTTATAGCTATCACCCACAAACCAAATACTGACGGTGAAAAAAAGAATGATAAATAAGGAGAACTTGATGTCGCATCTTCCTGAAAGTATCGTACCTATGGTGATTGAGACAGGTGCTCGCGGGGAACGAGCTTACGATATTTATTCGTTACTTCTGAAAGAGCGAATAGTTTTTCTCGGCACGCCGATAAACGCACAGGTTGCAAATTTGATTGTCGCTCAACTTCTGTTTTTAGCCAGAGAAGACTCTGAAAAAGATATCAATCTATACATTAACTCGCCAGGTGGTGAGGTGTATTCAGGAATGGCTATATATGACACGATGCAGTACGTGCCATGTGATGTTGCAACTTTTTCCGTTGGTCTTTGCGCGAGTATGGGAACGGTGCTTCTAACTGCAGGGACTGCTGGCAAGCGACACGCTATGCCGAATTCCACTATTCACATGCACCAGCCACTCAGTGGTACTCAGGGCCAGGCATCGGATATTGAAATTCACGCTAGGGAGACTTTAAGGATTCAGGATCGCTTGCGGCAAATTATCGCTGACCATACCGGTCAATCGTATGAGCGAATTGCCAGGGATTCTGATCGCGACTTCTGGTTGAACGCAGAACAGGCAGCTGAGTATGGTCTAGTTGATGAGGTCTTGAAGCCAGATCCTCCCTCTTCTGAATAACGCATGCTAGGTTAAACCTTAATAAGTCAGGTAATTGGGACATGACAACCAATCAAACAAACGGTGGTGGCACTACCACGAACGGTGATGCGTATTCATGCTCTTTTTGCGGGAAGCCCCAAGAGAGCGTACGTAGGTTGATCGCAGGCCCATCCAAGATATTCATTTGCAATGAATGCGTTGGCAGATGCCAGCAGATCATTGCTGATGATTTGCCTGCTGCAAAGCCGAAAACTAAGCCGACCACACCTAAGGATATGTTCGATTTACTAAATGAATACGTCATTGGTCAAGATCGTGCCAAACGGGTAATTTCAGTAGGGGTCTACAACCACTATAAGCGTATTTGGTTTGGCTCTGAGGACCCTGATGTTGAACTACAGAAAACTAATGTAATGTTAGTCGGTCCTACTGGATGTGGTAAAACACATCTTGCTCAAACTCTTGCACGAATTCTCGATGTTCCCTTTGCTATTACCGATGCAACTTCTCTTACTGAGGCTGGTTACGTTGGCGAAGACGTTGAAAATATTTTACTGCGACTTATCCAGAATGCTGAATTTGATATCGCCCGAGCTGAGCAGGGCATCATTTATATTGATGAGATAGACAAAATTTCACGCAAGTCCGCTAATCCATCGATTACACGTGACGTCTCAGGTGAGGGTGTGCAACAAGCGCTTTTAAAGATTCTTGAAGGAGCGGTTGTGAATGTTCCACCTCAGGGCGGCCGGAAACACCCACATCAAGAGTTTCTTCAAATTGACACGTCTAACATCATGTTCATTTTGGGTGGAGCGTTCGATGGCCTTGGAGAAATTATCCAAAATCGTCAGACCAGAGATGCGACCTCGATTGGTTTTAAAGCGACTGGAAAGTCTGGTAATGGTGAATCCACCGACTTTACCGCTGTACAGTCCGTTGATCTGTTGCAATTCGGATTTATTCCTGAATTTATCGGTCGTGTATCAGCAGTAATAGGACTTTCAGATCTTGATCATGATGAACTCATACAGGTGCTTACAGAGCCAAAAAATGCGTTGATTCGCCAGTATGAAGCGTTATTCAAAATGGATGGTGTTGAGCTGATATTTGAAAAGAGTGCGTTAGATGCAACTGCAAGGTTATCTCGTGAGCATAAAGCTGGAGCGCGAGGCCTACGATCTATAGTTGAGGAGCTACTTGTCGACGTTATGTACGAGCTACCTTCCATGGAAGGCGTCGTCAAATGTGTTATCCGCTCTGAGACAGTTACCGATAATCACTGGCCCTGGTTGTTTGATGAGGATGAAAAACGTCTCGACCATAAATTGCCTGTAGGTAAGCACAAAGCTGCTGCTTGATCAGTCCACAAATTGATTTGTTCTCGATGATGGTTGTCAGGGGTTTTAGTTGGATCTATATTGAGCATAAGGGTTGCGTAGCCCTTTTTACGGGTTAATCCATTATCGACTTTTCAACCGTTTGTGTAAGATCTGCGATGCCCTTGGATCCAGTCGGGTCTATCTGACCTTGTGATACTGCCTTAAGTGTCTCCACCAACAGTGGACGCTCTCTAAGCAATCCTGCTTTGCGAATCGCTTTAAACAGTCCTAATTCCTCACCCTGTTTCTGTTTTAGCGTTTTTAGATCAAACCCATCGATTTCTTCCCAGTGGGAATCGAAGTGTCTGCCTCGGACTGAGAATTCGGCTGTTGCAATTACTGGTCCTTCGTCAACGTTTATGGTTGAAACGTGGATCATTGCTCCGGTCCGAATGAGTCGTTTACCTATCACATCCCAAATTGCCTGTTGCCACATTCCGATAGTACTGCCTGGAAGCGCTGGATGGAGATTTAATGTTAAATATTCCGAACAAAGCACAGGAGCTATAAGCATGTAACCGGCATGTACCGCTATGTCGGCATCGAATGGACCGAGCAATTCGATTACAGCCTTATCGAAAGCTTCACGTAAATTCGCCCATGGTTCATTGTTATGTGCCCGACGGAAATCGCGTGAAGATAGAGTTATCAATGGTATCCCACGTGATTTTACAAAAGTCAGGAATCGATCAGTCTGTTTTGTCTGTCCTTCAGCACGATTGACAAAGACAAATGTTATTTCGCCATGCAGCTCTCCTGAATCGATGGCATTAAGTGTTGATTCTAAAAGACCGTATGAACCTTCTCCTCGACCTGTCGAGAACCAGCCGATTTTGAGCAAGGCCTTATTGTCTGAGATAAATGTTGTATTCACAATTTAGGAGTCCTCTTGGTCAAGATCCTCGTCATTAGGAACAAGATTCATTTGTTCAGCAAAATTTTTTTGAAGTCTGGTGATCTTTAGTTCGGAGGATGTAAGAATCTCATTACACTTGGATGCCAGTTTCATACCCGACTCAAATAGACCGGTCGACTCGTCTAAAGAGAATCCTCCGGTTTCGAGCTTTCGCACTACTTCTTCGAGCTCCGAAAAAGCGTTTTCAAAAGATTTAGCTGTCGGTTCTGTGTTTTGTTTTTCACTGGATTTGGTCATAGCTTTTCCGTTCAGGATTTAAAGGTGGCAATATTCATTTCTTGATTTTTATGAGTTGGATGAACTTGCTTCTTGTGAATTTTTTCGAATTTTATCGACAGTGGTATTAACTGATCCATCAGCTAACACAACGGTCATCTTATCCTTAGGGTGAAACTGTGAGGCGCTAGTAGCTGCATTTCCATTGGGGAGTTTAACTATTGCATAACCTCTTCCTAGAATTTTTTTTGGGCTAAGTGCGTTGAGAGATGCTTTAGCGGTTGCTAATTGGTGTTTTGATGATTCTAATAATCGTTGCTCCGCTAGTCTTGCTCGGGTTAGCAAATCATCAATTTTTTGTCTTGGCAATGCTACATCTGGAACTCTTAAGTTCATGCGGTCAACAGATATTTCGAAATTAGATCGTTTATCCTGAAGGGTTCTATAAATTATTTCTTCGATACGTGATGCGTCTGCACTAACATAACCTGCGAGCTCGGTTATATCTGGGGCTACGATTTCGGCTGCAGCGGAAGGGGTTGCGGCACGCCTGTCAGCGACGTAATCGGCAATCGTCGTATCAGTTTCATGGCCGATTGCGCTGATAACCGGTACATTGCTTGAGAATATGGCACGGGCGACAATTTCCTCATTGAATGCCCAGAGATCTTCAAGCGATCCACCTCCTCTGGCCACAATTGCGACATCGATACTTTCCATCGAGTTTAAAGCTTTGAATGCTTTGACTATCTCCGGTGCTGATTTTTCTCCCTGTACTGAGGTTGGGATAAGTATTACTGTTGCTAGAGGATATCTGCGCGTCAGTACATTCAATATGTCTTGAATTACCGCGCCGGTAGGAGAAGTTATTACTGCTATTTGATTTGGTAGGTTGGGTAGTGCACGTTTACGATCAATGTCAAATAGACCTTCGGCTTCAAGTCGTTTTCGCATTTTTTCGTAAGCTTGTTGTAGAGCACCGATTCCATCTGGGCTGATTTCATCCACGTATAACTGCAGATCACCTCGAGCTGTGTAAATCGAAACGCTTCCGTGACAAATAACTTGAGAACCGTCGCTTAAAAATTGGGCGCCTAATCCAGATCGAAACATTACAGACCGGATCACAGACTGTTCGTCTCGCAAAGAGAAATAATGGTGCCCAGAGGATGGATTTCTGTATCCTGAAACCTCACCGATGACAGTGATGTCTGCTAGTCGAGGGTCGGANTCCAAGGTGGATTTTAGNTAATNAGTGACCGCCGTAACTGTGTAAGCGGTTTGGATTCCAACCTGATTTTCGNATGAATATTCTGAATCGTTATTGCTGNCCATANTTTCATTCTTCCAGAGATGCCCTAGAAAGGNTAATGCAGAAGTCCGAAAAGGGATAGAAAGTTTACATCTTTAGGTAGCTAGTCAGCGCGTCCGGTATATTCACCTGATGTTGAATTGACGATTATCCGATCTCCTGTAGAAATAAACAATGGCACTTGAAGCACCAGACCAGTAGTGGTGGTTGCTGGTTTGGTGGCTCCGCTTTGGGTATCGCCTTTAAGCCCAACTTCGGTTTTGCTGATCTCAAGTGTTACTGAGGGAGCTACTTCCACAGAGATGGGAACACCTTCGTACATCATTATTTCGATAGTATCGCCCTCTGAAATATACTGCAGGGCGCTACCTAGAACCTCTTCAGTAATGGCGAATTGTTCAAAAGTTTCAGTGTCCATGAAGTTGTGCATATCGCCGTCTGGGTAAAGGTATTGTACGGATGGCGTGTCTACCGCGGCGCGAGTGAGCTTTTGGTTCCCCTGAAGTTTTCGTTCGTAGACATTGCCTGTTTTCACCTGCCTTACTTTTAAGGTGAGAGTCGGCGGGGCTTTTGGAGCCTGGCGGTGTTGCCAGTCCAAGATTTGGTATACATCATCATCCAAAATAATGGTCATATTTCGGCGAATTTCACTAGAAGAAATGGTCATTGGAATGTGCTCATGTTCGGGTTCTCAATGTGTATTCAATGAGTATGCATAGTTTGTCAAGAAAAATAGGTAAACAATAAATCTAATAACATGGTCTAAAGCTTAGAAACTCATTTTAGAGGCATGACTCAAAATTTGGGCTTTATTGTTTTTGAGAACGACTACATCTTCGATTCGGACTCCGCCCCAGTCAGGGATATAAATACCTGGTTCTATGGTAAAGGGCATACCGTTTTCGAGTTTGCCTTTTGAGTTGGGTCCGATCCCAGGATTTTCATGGACTTCCAGTCCTAATCCATGACCAAGGCTATGCCCGAAGTTTTTTTCATACCCAGCTTCGGCAATAATTTTACGCGCAATGGCATCACATTCCTCACCTGTCATACCTGACTTGACCATATCGATTGCTGCCAGTTGTGCGGTTAAGACGATGTCATATATACGCTTGATTTTATCGCTCGCTTCGCCTAGCACAAGTGTACGTGTTAGGTCTGAACAATAGCCTTTATATTTAACTCCACAATCGAAAATGATGGTCTGCCCTTCGGTGATTTTGGCGTCTCCTGTAGCGTGATGCGGGCGTGCTGCATTAGGTCCGATTGCAACGATCGTTGGAAAAGAGATTGATTCGGCGCCGCGTTCACGCACGGCTTTCTCAAATATCCAAGCAGCTTCTTTTTCACTCATTCCTACTTCTAATTGGGCGGTTGTCTCTTCAAAAGCCTGGTCACCTATATCGATTGCGTGTTGAAGAAGCGGTAGTTCTAAATTGTCCTTGTATGACCGCAGTTCCACACAAATACTCGATGTTGGTTTCAAGATGGGGTTAGCGTTATTTTTTTTCAAACTTGTTCGGAAGTGATCGAGAGTTTCAACTGTTAGATCATCTGCTTCAAAGCCGAGCACTTTGATTTTCAATTCATTTACAAGGTTGGCTAACCAATCGGGTTTTCCTCCTATACGATCAACTCTCCATCCAGGTGCCTGCAGAGAAGCTTGTTCGGTGTAGCGAAAATCAGTGCAAATGACAGCTTCGTGCTGTGTCAACAGTAAGTAGCCAGCGCTACTCTCCAACCCTGAGACGTATCGTCTATTCTCAGTATTACTTATGAAGATCGCGTCGAGGTTGTCCTGCACCATACGCTCTCGAAGCTTTTGAACGCGCAATGGGAATCGGAAATCACTCAATTTGGAAATAGCCCCTAAGAAAACTAACGGTCTATTATCGATGATAGATGTTCTAGGGCGTAAATGTAACCTGCAGGACCAAAACCTGCTATTTGTCCGACCGCACTGCCCGCGAAGACTGATTTCTGGCGAAATTCTTCACGTGCATGAATATTGGAAAGATGAACTTCGATTATTGGAAGCTTGGTATCAAGTAACGCATCAAGAATCGAGTACCCAACTTGCGTCAAAGCGCCTGCGTTTATGATTACGCCCTCGGCTTGGTCCGACCATTCTTGAATGAATTCGACTATTGAACCTTCGTGGTTGGATTGGAAGAACTTCACTTCTACTCCAATACTCGACGCCTTTAGAGAAATATCGTTTTCAATATCGTCGAGTGTTTTTGTACCGTAAAGGGACGTGTCTCGTTTACCGAGATTATTCAAGTTTGGTCCGTTTATTATGATTATTGTTTTTGACAACACATGCTCCCAATGATTCGCGTTCGTTTCATGAGCGATTAAGTTGAGCTTACAGGTCTATCACTGTCAGGCGCTGCATTCTTGGTGTCATTTTTTGCTCGAGGGTGTGCGTTCAAATAGACATGGCGGCTTTGCTCCGCTGAGATATGCGTATAGATTTGGGTGGTAGCCGGGCTACTATGCCCTAACAATTCTTGGACTATACGTAGGTCGGCTCCACCGTCTAGAAGGTGAGTGGCAAAGCTATGTCGGATTGAGTGTGTGTGGAATTGGGATGCTAAACCGGCCTGTAGTGCATATTTCTTGACGATTCGCTGGACGGATCGACTTGAAAGCCTTCCTCCGGTTTGGTTTAACCACACGGCTTGGTTGTAATTTTTACCTGTGAATCTTGATCGAACATTTTCCAAGTATTCTACGATCCAACGGTTGCTTTGCTCGCCAAATAGTGCAATACGTGGTTTGGATCCTTTGCCCACTACACGGATTTCTTTAGTTTTCAGGTCGATATCGTCGACATTCATGGATTGAATTTCCGATACTCGTAATCCTGTGGCGTAAAGCAGTTCGAGTAGTGCGCGATCACGGATACCGGCTTTAGTGGTTAAATCTGGAGCCTCAAGAAGACGATCTATTTCATATTTTGAAGCTACAGCGGGTAACTTTCCCTCTTTTCTTGGACCCTTGATTATGCTGGTTTGATCATTGCTGAGTTCACCTGATTGTTTCAAGAATTTGAAAAAAGATTTTAACGTGGAAAGTTTCCTTGAAATACTGTTTCGGTTGAATCCATTTGACATCAAATAAGCGAGGTATCCTCTCAAAAATGATCGGTCGACCTTATCTAGATCATGCAGGTTGGATTCTTCGAGATACTTTACGAGTGGTACAAGATCGTTTACGTAATTGCGTACCGTATTATCAGCCAACTGGAGTGTTGTACTGGCATGTTGTTGGAAATCACGGATACGATTTGGCAGTGTTGGCGAATGTGATTTTTGCAGGATTCTTTCCATCGCACGGGAAGGAAGATGATCACTCGTGGCCATTGCATCCCTCCCATATGGAAAAAACGTTACTTTGCAGACTTGGCTTTTGTTTTAGCTTGCTTTTTTGACTTTTTGCGTGAGCCGCGTTTTTTTTCCGCTTCGGCAGCCACGATCGCTGCAGCTTCTGGGTGAGCAATGGCGCAGTTTTCCATGGCAGTCTCCCAATCGGCTTTCCAGTTTTCCGTGACTTCACCTGAAGCGCGTTCACCGGGTCTAGTTGAAATTGCAACTCGACATTCAGGGAATTTTCCACATCCCAAGAATTTTCCATATCGGCTTTGGCGAATGACCAGATAGTCTCCACCGACACATTTTTCATCACTTAGCTGTACGAGACGTTCTGATGGAACTCGATCAGCTTTCTCCTTTGCAATGCTTACTTCTTTGACAAATGGTGCGAAGAATTCTTTAAGCATGTTGATCCAGTTTTGATCCCCATCGGCTATAGAATCCAGTTTGGTCTCTATTCCGGCCGTAAACCCGGTATCCATAATGCTCGAAATGTGTTTGGTGAGAAGGTCAGATACTGCCGTGCCCGTCGGAGTTGGTTTAAACCGACTTTTTTCTCGATCAACATACTGGCGTTTTTCAATTGTGCCAACAATGGTGGCCCAGGTGCTAGGTCTTCCAATTCCTTGTTCTTCCAAAAAACGTATTAGATTTGCCTCAGTGAAACGAGGTGGAGGTTGCGTGAATTTCTGATCGGCATTGATTGTTTGCTTTTCCAGAGAATCACCCTCCCGTAATAACGGTAACTGTTCCCTCTCGTCGCTCTGTGTATCTTCATCCTGGGTTTCTATGTACAGTTTTCTGTATCCATCGAATTTGATTACTGAACCTGTTGCTCGTACTGTGTATTCTCCACCTGGTGTGATTGCTTGTATGTCTACGCCGGTATTGTCCACGATTGCATCAGTCATCTGGCTCGCGATCGTTCGCTTCCAGATCATCGTATAAAGCCGAAGTTGTTCAGCTGACAGGTACTTTGCGATTTTCTCAGGGGTGTTTTCTATCGCTGTGGGTCGGATCGCCTCATGAGCTTCTTGTGCTGACTTGCTCTTAGTTTTATAACGCCGCGGGCCTGATGAGTAATCAGTTCCATATTTTGTAACGATGAATTTTTCAGCTTCGATCAGAGCATTTTCAGAAAGATTCATTGAATCTGTTCGCATGTATGTGATTAGGCCTTCGGGCTCCGAATTTTCTTTTACGATCCCTTCATAAAGATCTTGAGCTACGCGCATGGTACGTGCCGCGCTATATCGGAATGACCGAGCGGCCTGTTGTTGTAAGGTACTTGTAGTAAATGGGGGCCGAGTTCGCTGTCTGGCCTCCCGTCTGGTTACGTTTGAAACTTTATATACGGCTCGTTCTAGATCTGATTTGACCGCCATCGCTGCCGTTTCATTATTAATAACGGGCTTTCCCTTTTGTCCTGGTATGGTCTTGAGCGAAGCAGAAAAAAGGTGTTTATTTTGCGCTGATTGTGTTTGGAGATCTGCCGTTATCACCCAGTATTCTTGGGGTTTGAAAGCTTCGATTTCTCGTTCACGGTCAACTATTATTTTAAGTGCTATCGATTGCACCCTGCCTGCCGAAAGCCCTTTTCGTCTTCCTCCAGGTATTTTGGACCAAAGGAAATTACTTCCCTTGTAACCAACTCCGCGATCAAGCACGCGGCGTGCTTGTTGTGCATTTACTAGATGCATGTCGATTTGGCGTGGATGTGCAAATGCTTCTTGAACTGCAGAGTCAGTGATTTCATGAAAAACTACTCGCTTGAGATCTTTCGAATCCCCAAGTTTTGCTGCTTCCACAAGATGCCATGAGATCGCTTCTCCTTCGCGATCTGGGTCTGTCGCTAGGTAAACAGATTCGGCCTGTTTAGCTGCTTTTTTGATTTCTGCTATTAGGGTTTTCTTTGTGTTTACATATGGCGCCTGGAAATTGTTGTCGATGTCTTCAACATCCCAGTCTTTTGGCAGATCACGTACATGCCCCATAGAGGCGAGCACCACATAATTTTTGCCTAAAAACCTGCCAACTGTTCTAGCTTTGGAGGGAGATTCCACGATTACCAAGTCACGTTTTGCATCTGTCGCCAAATTTTTTCCTCGAATCGATGACCAATTCCAGACTATCGATCGTTCTTTTTTTAAAGGGATGTCGCCGTATGTTTGTTTATCCGACTTATTTCATTTATACGATTTAACAACGTCTCATTCTTAAACATTGTTTTCACGCGCGAGTTTGTCAAGCGCCTTTTCGTCAGACTATGTGTGAATATTTTGTAAACCGATATAGGCTTACCTCTTATTCATTTATCGCGGATCGAACCTTGAGTTGCAAAATAATGATTCACAATGTTTGGGAGTCCAAACGCTTGTAGTTGAAATGGCGGAGAGGACAGGATTCGAACCTGCGGTGAGCTTGCACCCACACACGCTTTCCAGGCGTGCCCATTAAACCGCTCTGGCACCTCTCCGCGACAGCAAACTAGTCGCTAATAATTAAGCTTATCGCTATTAGTGGGTGATCACATAAGCCAAATTATGTTTGGCGGAGAGAGCGGGATTCGAACCCGCGATATGCGGAATGCATATACCGGTTTTCGAGACCGGCGCCTTCAGCCACTCAGCCATCTCTCCTAACAAACCAACTATAACAATCTGTTAGTCGATTTTGATCGATGTTTTCACATGTACAAGTAGATTGGTTTTGTAAATTACTTTGGGTCGGTAAGTCAAAATGTTGACTTCGGATAATCTTGATCTTTACGATGGAACTACTTGGCGATTAATATCCTACTTGTATCAGCAAATATATTTAAGCTGATTCATGCATCCTAAATGAAACTATCTTCGTCATTTAAAGTGGACTGCTTTGTTATGAACATGTTTTCGCTACCTGTAAGAAGTGTTGGTTGAATGACCGCTGCAGGAATTATTCTCGCTGCCGGTGATGGGACGCGAATGCGAACGAAGAAGCCAAAACCTCTTCATACAGTCGCAGGTCTGTCTTTGGTTGCCCATACCGCCCAAATAATGCGCGTTGGGGGGATTGAAGAAATCCGCGTTGTCGTTTCTCGAGAATTAGCAGGCAATTCTGCACTTAAAGATGTTTTGGCGGACGATATTGATATTTCGGTTCAATCCGAACCGCGCGGCACGGCGGATGCATTAAACGCAGCTCGATCAGTCTTTGATAGTGCTGACACACTTGTCGTAGCGCCTGTAGATATGATTCTCGTAACCGGCGAATTTGTGAGGCGAATGATTGCTTTGCACCGAGAGTCGGAGGCGTTGTCGACTATTTTGGTATCTGAGGTCGATGACGCCTCAGGCCTTGGGAGAGTCAAACTTGACGATTTAGGTCAGCCGGTTTCAGTTATTGAAGAGAATGACGCCGATGAAAGATTACTGCAAAGCAATCTAGTTAACACCGCTTGGTATTGTTTCGATAATAACTGGATATGGGATGCTCTTAATTCAGTGCAGCCGGCTCGTAATGGTGAGGTTTATTTACCTAAGGTTATTGAGAGCGCATCACAGCTAGGGCGGTCAATGATGTTGGTTTCTAATCCTGATGCCGGTCGGGGGATTAATGACCTCCATGAATTGGCTGGTGTAGAAAAAATTATGCGGCGACGGACGAATGAATTTCACATGAAAAGCGGCGTCACAATTCAAGATCCCGGCTCAACATACATTGATGTTGACGTCGAAATTGGTTGTGATACTCAGATCGGTGCTGGTAGTCACATTGGAACAGGCTCGAAAATAGGCTACAACGTAACAGTTGGGTCAAATACAAAGATTATGAGGAGCCAAATATTGGACAATGCAACAGTTGATGGTGCCCGCGTGGTTGATTCAACAATTGGCGAGAAATGTTTCGTGGGATCGAATTCACTTGTCCGAGCGGGTTCTGAATTGAAGACTGAATCAAAGATCGGCAATCTCGTTGAGATCAAGAACTCAGTGATCGGATCTGGTTCCCAAATATCGCATTTCAGCTACGTGGGAGACGCTACTGTTGGCGAAAAAGTCAATATTGGAGCCGGTACTGTTACTTGTAATTATGATGGCATTGAAAAACACAGGACGGTTATTGGAGACGGTGCATTCATAGGTTCCAACACGATGCTGATAGCTCCAGTAAAAATTGGTAACTTTGCACGGACTGGTGCAGGAGCAGTTGTGCGATCTGAGGTACATGAAGGTGAAACTGTGGTTGGAGTGCCCGCTAAACCATTAATCCCCAAATGACTTTAATGTTCCTAGTGAATACTCTACGATAGAAATTTAAGCGAATGATTAGAAAATCAGAAGATCTTAAAAGCTCCGATCAGCCTCCTTATACCAATAGGCAGGCTACGCGGGTTAAGGTGAATTGTAATGTCATCTGAACATTTGTTACTGCTGATGTTAATTATTTCAGGTAGTGCCTTTTTCTTCATTGCTCTTGCAATTTCTTCACTTGGGACGCGTATAAATCCTCTTCCTGCGACTGTTCGCAATCCCAACAACGGTGGGAACGTTAATTCCAATGGTGAATTAGGTGCGGACCATCAGGATGATCAGGATTATGGGTTTTCAGGGAGACTTAGCGCTGAATCTAGCTTGATTGGTAGAAGCGTTCAGGCTGTTGCGCTTATATCTGGAGGTCTGTTGGTATTTGCGATTTTGGAATTAGGGTATGGAGTCACTGTTTTAGGGTATCAACTTGGGTTGAGCGGGCTGATAACAGCGATAGGTGCCGTGGTCCTTCAACTGATCGCATCGGGTTTGTCTGGATATCAACGCAACTGGGCACGGGCAATTAGTAAACCGACTGGAATGGTTTTGCGTTGGACGAGCGTGATTCCTGGTATTTCTCATATTGTTGATTTTTCACTTTCTCGCGGTCGAGGAGAGGATGCAGTTGACGAAGATGTTTCAGCAGCACTTCAGGAAAGTTTAGATTTTCTTGAGGAATCAGTCATACCAGCAGATCAAAATGAATTGAAGATGATTCGTGGGATCTTGAGAATGGACACTGTGAAAGTGCGTGAGATTATGGTGCCACGCGTCGACATGAATACTACAGCCTCAACATCTAGTATTGGTGCCGTTGCCGACCTTATGTCAGTTGGAGGGCACAGTAAAATACCAGTCTACGAAGACGATTCGGACACTATTGTGGGAGTCGTTTTTGCCCGTGATGTTCTATCTGCTTTGGACAATGACAGAGATCCCGATAGTCCGGTTAAGGATCTTGCCCGCCCAGCTCTACATGTACCGGAGTCCCAAAGTCTTGAAAGGTTGTTAAGGCAATTACAAGAACATCGGACTGGTTTAGCGATTGTGGTTGACGAATATGGTGGCGTCTCTGGCCTGGCGACGGTTACTGATTTAATTGAAGAGATCGTTGGAGAGTTGATTGACGAATTCGATGTAGATGGCCCGGAAATAGAGACAGTTGGTACAAAAGAGATAATTGCTGATGCTGGAGCTTCAATAGATCTCATGAACCAAACTCTTCATACGTCGATTGTTCCAGAAGGGTTTGACACCGTAGGTGGCTTGGTATTACGTGAGTTAGGCAAGATGCCATCTCCCGGGGACACAGTTATCGTTGGTGATGTAAAAATCACAATTCAGGCTGTAATCGGCCGTCGGATAAGACGGGTGAAAATTGAACTCCTTGAGGTCGAATCTTCGAGTACTGATTAAATGCCCTGCTATTCAGGCGTTACCTTATATATCAGTACGTAGGCGTTCATTAATACACATTCCGACAATTACACTTAGGTATTCGATTCCCCTACTTGTGTCCTGTTGAGATATAAATGTTTCGGTGCAAACCATGCGTTATCGTTTCGGTTAAACAAAGACGCCCCGGTGATTCCGGGGCGTCTAATTTAATCCATTTAGGATGAGGATTTAGCCATCTACTTTGTCTACGAGTAAGACTGCTGTTGCTCCTCG
>NYZY01000040.1 GCA_002687335.1 Chloroflexota bacterium | reverse complement strand
GGTAGTAAGAATGAAGCTGTTGAGTCATTTACCAAAATCGCTAGATCTGCTGCAGCTCCAGAAGCGATTCAATCGATTCTATCCCCAGGTGATTCTCTGGCTGCAAACGCTACTCTGAATTCTGAAGACGGCTCCACTTCTATGGTGGTGGTTACGATTAATGGCTTACCTTCTAACCCCCCGTTTCAGTCGGCGATAGAGTGGTTATCAGATCGAGCAGCGGAAACTGGTGGTGAATTGAGAGGTCCCGAAGGTCAACAAGTGGTAGAAACGGCTGTAACCGGACCGGCAGGTATCATCATTGACGCTGTGAAAGTTTTTGGAAAGATTGATGTAGCAATAACTGCAGCCACAGGATCTCTTGTGCTGGTTCTTCTTTTGTTGATTTACCGTTCTCCTGTTACAGCAGTCGTGCCTCTCGTAGTGATCGGGTCTGCTTTGGCGCTGTCACAGGCTATTGCTGCATTGATGGCTGATAATTTTGATTTGCCTTTGAATGGACAAGTGACTGGAATCATGTCCGTATTGGTCTTTGGGGCAGGTACCGATTACGCACTTTTCATAGTTTCAAGGTATAGAGAAGAACTTGTCCTTCAAAATGATAAGTGGTTGGCGATGCGATCTACTATGTCCCGTGTTGGACCCTCAATTGCTGGGTCGGCTGGTACGACAATAGTTGCGATGTTCGCTTTGACTTTTTCTTCTTATGGATCCTTCAGGTCCCTAGGCCCTATGCTTGCTATGGCTATCTTTGTTGTTTTATTGAGCGGTATTTTTGTGATGCCTGCAGTGATAGCGCTGTGCGGGCGATGGGTTTTTTGGCCCAGACCTTTGATCCAAAGTCAGTCGGTTTCTGACTCTGGTTTTTGGAGTAGGGTTGGTCAGCTTGTATCTCGTCGACCATTGCTAATTTTCTCCATTACTATGATCGGGATTGTTATAGCGACGATACCTGCGTGGTCGATTAAGCCTAGCCATAATTTTTTGGATGGTTTTCCAGATGATATGGAATCCAAAGTTGGCTATGAAATGCTTGCTGAGTCCTTTCCAGCAGGACGTCTTGCACCTACCGAAATTTATGTTGTTGCTTCTGAGCCTAATGTTTTATCTGCAGTGGCGGAAATCGATGATCTATCAGCTCGGCTTTTAAATATGGAGGGCATTGTTAGCGTCTCAAGTCCTACTCGTCCAGCGGGACGCCCAGTGAACTCAGGTCAGTATCTGGAGCAGGGAGGCGGAAGATTTATTTCGCCTGATGGGTCTACAGCACGCCTGGATGTAGTGTTGGAAGGCGACCCGTATTCCACTGAATCATTGGCTACGGTATTAACAATTCGTGAAATGCTATTAACAACCGATTTTCCTACGCTGTTGGAGCCTTACACGCTCGTGGGAGGCGATACGGCTATAGAGGCTGATACGAAGGCCGCTATAGATGCTGATGTCCGTTGGTTGGCGCCTGTTTCAATTACTGCGATCTTACTGATTCTCATTTTATTGTTGAAATCTATAGTTGCTCCACTTTATCTAGTTTTCAGTGTCGTAGTGAGTTTCGGAGCTACATTTGGATTGTCAGTGTTTGCGTTTCAGGAGATTTTTGGACATTCAGGTGTTGCTTATCAAAACGGTGTTTGGATGTTTATTTTTCTAGTTGCTTTAGGTGCCGATTACAATATCTTTGTTATGTCCCGTATTCGTGAATCAGTGAGTGAGTATGGAATTCGGCAAGGTATAGCGATAGCAGTTGGTCGGACAGGCGGTGTAGTTACCTCGGCAGGAATAATTCTTGCAGGTACATTTGCTGTTTTAACTACACTCCCACTGAGAGATCTATTTCAGCTTGGCTTCGCTGTCAGCCTAGGGGTTTTAATCGACACTTTTATAGTAAGAGCCCTATTGGTCCCGAGTATGGCTGCCATTTTAGGTGAGTGGAGTTGGTGGCCTCGGAAAACAAGACGCACAAAGCCTATACCAGTTAACTCGCCATAGATTTGCCTTTTACTAAGGACTCACCATTTCTACCTGTAGTTTTCAAATAGATGGGGGCGACCATTTGATCCTGAGTGAAATACAGTTATTTGGTCGGATCAATTATGTAGCGAGGTTCTTGAAGGTCAGAGACTTTAAAACTCTACGGGTTCAGTAACCCAATTATTTCAAACACTTCGTATACTCAAGAGATGTTTATTGGCAATGTCGAAGTAAAAGGCTTGGCACGTCTGGCCCCAATGGCTGGAATTTCTAATGCTCCTTACCGTATCGTCGCGCGTGAGTGCGGTAGTGCGTTGACTACTAGCGAAGAGATCGATGCAACTGGACTGACTCGTAAGAATTCGAAGACACGATACGATATCGCTAAGTACTTGCCAGAGGAAAAGCCAATTGCCCTCCAAATATTAGGGTCTAACGCTGAGACACTCGTTCCTGGGGCCCAGTGGCTGCAAGATCGAGGAGCAGATATCATCGACTTGAACATGGGTTGTCCTGTCCCGAAAATTACTAAAACAGGCCGTGGTTCCGCGATGATGAGGGATGTGGAGAAAACCTCCGAAATCCTGCAAGCTATGCGTAAAGTGATCACTGTTCCCTTCACCATCAAAATTCGCAGCGGATGGGATCAAGAGCACCTAAATGCAGTTGAAGTGGCGCAAATGGCAGAAGACGTCGGGGTTGACGCTATCACGGTTCATCCAAGAACGCGAGCCCAGAAATTCACTGGTCTTTCGACTTGGGACATGATCGCTCAGGTTGTCGATGCTGTAAGTATTCCCATTACTGGAAATGGTGATGTTCAGTCCATGTCAGATGCGCGCAAGATGCAGATCGCAACGGGATGTCAGTCGGTCATGATTGGTAGGGCTGCTATTGGTAAACCGTGGGTATTTGATGAAACCTTTGAGGATCTTTCGTCTGAAGGTAAATACGATTACCAAACACGTGTTATTGATCGTCATATGCCACTGATAATGGAACATTTCCCTGAAAAAGTAGGGCTTATACAGATGCAACGCCATCTTTCTTGGTATGCAGGTGGTCGTGATCGTGTCAGGTCATTCAGGGTGGAGTTATTTGCGACACGGACTTATGATGAAGCTCGTAGCGTTTTCGATCGTTATTGGGAATCGGTTAATCCCGCTGCAAGCAAACAGCCTCATTTAGTTGCTGTTTAAACTGCCGGTAGGGGCATGTCGTCCCCTGTTTCGTCTTGCCATATCCTGATACGTGCACTCATTTCGCGGATTCGATCTCGATGTTCCTGAATGTTGAATAGATTATCTAATTCATAAGGATCACTGTTTAGATCGTAAAGTTCACATTGGTCTCCCGGAGATAAATTTAGCTTCCAGCGGTCTCCAGTGACCACACCTCGCCATGGAATGGACACCATGCGGTTTATTTCGGGTGAACCGAGATTGCGATCTCCCATCCCGTTCCACTGTATGAATACATCGTTGTGCGATAAATCCTCATCACCCCGTAAAACCGGTACTAAGGATTTGCCTTCCAAATGTTTAGGGATATCACTGCCCGACAAATCCAACAAAGTTGGAACGAGATCGACCTGTCCAACTGACCCATCTATTCGCTGCTGGTCATTGGAATTTAGCCATGGCACATAAATTAGAAGCGGCACGTTTGATGCTTCTTCGTAGAGCGAGCGCTTTTCGAGCATTCCATGGTCACCTGCCATCTCACCGTGCTCACTAGTGAAAACAATAATGGTGTTTTCAGCTTGTCCGCTTTTCTCGAGTGAGTTGAAAATCTTTCCTATTTGATTGTCTACAAGTGTGACGTTTGCGAAGTACTGAGCTCGAAGTTTTCGAAGGCCTTTTTCGGTACTGGTCTCATGGTGATCGCCACCAGCCGTTCCTAGTGGATTATTGCCACCACTCATGTAGAAATCAGATCTTAAGCGATTTACCAATGACCCGGAGTCTGGCCGTTTTCTGAATCCAGGGCCGACTTCAACGTCTTTTGGATTGTAAAGATGGTTTAATGGGCCGGTATACGGTGGATGTGGTTCAAAGAAATTGACAAATAACATCCATGGTTGATCCGCGTGGTTTCCTTTTGGATAATCCGATATGAAATTCGATGCAGTATGCCCTAGGAACCCTGCCTGTGTTTGTTCTTCGGTCAGTTCAACCACACCGACCCAGCCTTCGTAGGAGACTTGCATCGATGGAGGATCAATACCATGATCCCGTAACCACTGATTGTATGGAGCTTCTTGGTATCGATATTCTTTTCGAGTAGTCCGTATTCGTTGGAAGTCTTCGACTGCTTCCCATTTGTCAAAACCGTGTTGTGCTGTCATATCATCTCCGAGATGCCACTTTCCCATATGGGCGTTGTAGTACTCGCTTGAGATCATGTCTCCAATCGTCGGAATATCGCGGCTGAGAGGTATGTTGTTGCGTTGTAGTCCGGTCGCGTATGGATAAAGCCCTGTCATGATCGAAGCTCTTGCAGGTGTGCAGACCGGTTGGGTTACGTAAGTGTTTTCGAATACAAAACTTTTATTTGCAAGTTTGTCGAGATTAGGAGTCTTGATCCATTTGTTGCCATATGCACTCATCGAGTCTCGGCGTTGTTGATCGGTCAGGATAAAAAGTATGTTTGGCTTGCGATCTTGTATGGGTATCATGTGCTGGTAATTCGCTTTAAAGTTTATGCCTTGCAGAGGTATCCGAAACGGTAAATTACAATTGCAAGTACAGTCAAGCCCAGTGGTTAGCATCGAAGTTTTTTTGTGCCAAAATGTTATCGCACACCTTGCATGAGAATTACGCGCTGATTGTAAGAAAATAATGATTGCGTTTGCAGTTTTACCATCAATCTGATGTTAGACGTTAGAATTTCAATTAGAAGGGTTATAAACTGCAATACTCTTGGAGATTTTTTTGACCAATCAGTCTGAAGTTACGTTCGAACCTTCCAATAAGAAACGCGAGTCTCGTCCATGGGGGTCATATGAAATTTTGGTTAATGGGCCTGGGTTTCAGACAAAGCGTATAACCATAAAAACTGAATCTCGTCTTTCATTGCAGTGGCACCGTCATCGTGATGAAACTTGGGTTGTAGCGCGTGGTACGGCAAAGGTTATCGTTGGAGAGGAAGAGCACACTCTTGGTCGAGGGCAGTCAATGTTTGTACCACGCAATACTCACCACAGGATTGAGAACATTTCTTCAGTCGAATCATTGGAGATTATTGAAGTGCAGACTGGAGATTATCTCGGTGAAGACGATATTGTTCGTATAGAAGATGACTTCGGACGAGTTGATTAGTTGACTTTATTTCAATGCGACACTACCGTCCTCACGGATTGGGGGTGGCGCTTTAGCGGGGTTAAATGGATGCATAGCGGGTGCTTTTTCGTTAAATAACACTCCTAGTCCCGGTTTTTCCGAAGGTGTATACCAGCCTCGTTCGAGTTTCATGATCTCGTCGGTCATATCGCGTCTTGGTGGCACTTGTTCTTCGACGGATTCTTGAACGTCCCATGATGGCGATGCGGTTCCAATAGCGATGCATGCTGCTGTGGCGATAGGCCCCTGGAAATTGTGAGGGCAAATTTTGATGTGATGAGCTTCGGCGATAGTTGCGATTTTTTTGACGCCAGTGATTCCACCTGCGACAGCGATATCGGGTTTGAAGAATGCAGGTTTTGCCAGTTGAGCGTATTCACGGAACTCCCATATGCCCATGTTTCGTTCGCCGATCGCAAGTGGAAGTCGCATCTTTGCAGCTACTTCTCCCATTGCAACGACCGAGTCAGGGACGATGGGATCTTCTATGAAGTAGGGCCTTAGTTTTGCGACTTCTTCGCAAAAGGCAATTGCTTCGTGTGGTTGCATGTTTCTGTGGATCTCGATTCCGATGTCGAAATCCCAACCAACGGTTTCTCGTACGGCTGAGACCATGTCGACTGCGAGTCCGATCATTGTTGTGTAGGTCAGTTCCGCCCAGTTTTTGGGCATTGGAGTGAATTTCAACGCAGAGAAACCTTGGTCTAGTGCCTTTTTAGCTCCGATAGCGCATTCTTCCGGAGTGTCGCCACCGATTCCCTGAGCAATTCCGCGAATTTTCTGGCGAAACTTTCCACCAAGTAAATCCCAAATAGGAGCATTCAGTCGCTTACCCTTAATATCCCAAAGTGCCATATCGATAGCACTAATCGCACCACCGATGCTATTGCCTCTAAATGCTGAGTTATAACGCCAGAGGTAGCTCCAAATATGTTCTATATCTCCTGCATCCATACCGATTAGCGCATCGGCAAATGCGTGTATTGTTTGCTCAGCAGCTTTTGGATACGACCAGTAACACGATTCCCCAATACCTTCGGTTCCGTCTTCAGTAGTGATTTTCACCACAAGGTATCGATCCACAAAAAAAGTTTCGATCTTTGCAATATTCAAAATTGTTCTCACATATGCCTGATGTGTTTGTAATTAATTTTTTGGGTAATAAAAAAATTTAAATGTTCCAATGGTTGTTAATGCTCGTTTCGTATTGAGCTGTCTCTTCGTTTTCGATTTCTTCAATGGTCACTGGGCGACCCAGTACTGATGATTCTAGAGCTGCGTTACATACAGCCAGATCCTTGCGGCCGGTATATGCATCTACTTCAGGCACAGTACCATCCGCTATACATTGACCTAGTTCATAGTATTCTAGAGCTACAAGGAATCGATCCGAATCTCCTGTGGGCCTGTTGTAAGATCCAAGTCTGTCACTACCAAAAAGCCGGGCGGGTAGTTCATCTAGGTGAAAGTCCGGAACGAGTTCCAGAACTTCATCACCGGATATTGTGCCCACACCATCTATGGTCACCGTTAACTGGTCACCCCTGCGGTTTTTTGCAGGAGTTATTGAACCCTTACTGCCGTAAATCATCCCGTATTGTGTTGCTTGGCCGTGTGCGGCATAAAACGAAGTCCATTGACCGATAGCACCGTTCTTAAATTTGAGAGTAGAAATGACCATGTCTTCCGCATCTGCGTCGATCTCGTTCGGCACTTCATCTTTCCAGTGATCGTAGAAATCATGGACCCCTATGCGTTCGCCCCGATATCGCTTAGGTTCCCAGATTTTTGAAACTGCGAATACTTCTTCTATATCGCCTAGGTAGTACATCATCTGGTCAACTGTATGCACTCCGGCATCAACAAAAATTCCACCAATATTTTTATAGTGTCGCCAAGGCAATATGATGATTTCTTTACCGCCTCCTGCTGATCCCAATAAAATGCTATACGGGTCACCGATTACGCCTGAATCTAAAACGGCTTTNTTGAGACGACACATTGGGTCACGTCGTTCCTGCTCAGCCACGCTGAGTATCTTGCCNCTGCGTTTCCACGCATCGATCACACGGTTACATCCTCGGATNGTTAGGGAAAGCGGTTTTTCACATAGGACGTTGTATCCNAGATCGAATGCCATCTCGGCGACCATATGATGGGATCCNGAATCGGTGGTNATATCTACTGCTTCAATATCNGGTCGTTTTTTTNGCATATCTTCCATTGANNTGAAGACTTCNGGACGACTTCCGAGCATTTCTTCTGCTTTGTCGGCAAGATGNAGNGCGTTTTCTTTNCGAGTGTCACAAACGGCTACTAATTCAACGTTGGCCATACCACTTTCGTAAAGCGCACCCAAGGCGCGCAGGTGCCGGCCACCCATCCCTCCAGCACCGACTATTGCAATTGGAATAACAGTCAACTGTTTGCTCCTGACTTTTTTGATTAGTTGCCCATTAGAATTTACAAAACTCGGGAATTAGCTTTATGGTTTACCTGTCTTGGACACTACCATCGAACCCAATAGGAGTATCGAGTATTTTTGGGTTCTCCGGTCCTGACAGAGCGACTTCATTCAGTTCGATTCCTAGTCCCGGACCTTCTGGAACAATGAGATATCCGTCTACTAGTTTCAAAGGGGTTATTAATAGATCACTTTTTGGTGGCTCGGATTCACCGGTATACTCCTGTAACGCAAAGTTAGGGATACACGCATCGAGTTGGACACATGCGGCTGTACTTACCGGTGAAAGTGGGTTATGCGGTATTACTTTTACATGTTTTGCTTCTGCCATGGCGGAAACTTTTTTTGAGCCCGAGAGTCCGCCGCACAAGCAGAGATCAGGTCGAATATATGACGTCGCATTTGCCTCTAGAAGCTGTTCATACTCAAAAATCGTTGTAAAACGCTCACCAGTGGCGATAGGGATATTGCACTGGTCGGCTACTTGAGCCATACGGGCAGGACTGTCCGGAAGCATTGGGTCTTCGTAGAAAAATGGATTGAACTGCTCAAGCCTACGACCGAGCCATATACTCTCTGCAGGAGCCATCTGCCGATGGATTTCGACGCAGATATCTGCGTCGCCCCCAACTGCTTCTTTGACAGCTCCAACTCGGTCTACCGCTTCATCTGCCCATTCGGTATACGATTTGTGAAGGTAATAGTCAGGTGGGAATGGTGTGAATCGTACTGCGGTGAAGCCTTCTGCTACTGCACCTTTAGCACTCTCCACGAGCTCGTTTTTAGTTGTGCCACCGACGTGCATGTAACAACGGACTTTGTCGCGTGTTTTACCGCCCATTAGATCGTAGATAGGTACGCCTAATCGTTTGCCTTTGATGTCCCACAAAGCAATGTCGATTGCTGAAAGGGCGCCTTGAACGACTGATCCCATAAAGTGAGAAGAACGATATAACCACTGGTAGTGGTGCTCGATGTAATCAGGGTTTTTCCCTTTTAGATATTCTGCCATCGTGTCGACCATCGTTTTGGTTGGTCTTTGCCAGCCATGGACTCCACCCTCACCGATACCGACAGTACCATCTTGGCAGTAGATGCGGATCAGTAACCACCGGTCCCAAAGTATTGTTTCGACTCGTTCGATTTTGGTTGAATCTGGCATGTAGAGATAATCCGTTTTTTTATTATGTGCCCCGAAAATTCAGGTACATTCGACCTGAAATGATTTGTTAGTCGAGAAGGTATCCTCGAATCGAACCAGTTTCAACATCAATTTGGTTTGTGCTGAGCGTACAGAGGAGTTATAACCGCGTAACCGTTCTAAGCGTCGTAAGTTTGGCGTTTCGCTGCCTCAAGATACGACAATATCTTGATAACGAGAGAGAAGTATTATTTGCTTGATCTAATAATAAAAGGCGCAACAGTAATAGATGGATCTGGTTCTCAAGGAATTGTGCTTGATGTTGGAATTGAGGGTGATCGTATTGTCTCGATCATTTCGAGTATCGATGTTGAATCAGCTGAGATTCTCCATGCGCGGGGTCTAACTTTAACCCCAGGATTTATCGATGTTCATTCTCATGACGATTTTCATGTCTTGATTGAGCCGGAAGTTCGCCACAATATCTTTCAGGGCATTACAACGGCAATTGTCGGTAACTGCGGATTTGGTGCAGCTGGGTCAGCTGCCGGGAAGATCCAGATGAAGGCGATTAACGAGCCGAGCATCGAACTTCCAGATTGGACTGGCTATGCTGGTTACCTCGAGCAGGTCGATAAGACGTCACCTGTTTTGAACATTGCAGCGTTGATCGGTCATCACACCGCTCGACGAGAGGCGATGGGGGGTGTGGCAGATCGACCACCAACAGAAACGGAACTCGCAGCGATGCTGGTAAACGTGACTGAGGGCATGGAAGCCGGCGCTGTTGGTATGTCTACTGGATTGGTATACGAGCCGGGTCGATACGCTAGGACAGAGGAGGTTGTTTCATTATCTAAAGTGGTTGGCCGATACGGTGGACTTTACGTTTCACACATGCGTGATGAGGGTGGAGGATTACTCGATTCTGTAGGAGAAACTCTTCATATTGGAGAAGCAAGCGATACTGGTGTTCAGATCTCACACCATAAATCTGTGGGCAAAACGAACTGGGGGATGGTCACTTATTCACTCGAAATGATTGAGGATGCTGTTGCCAGAGGTTTGGATGTAACTGCCGATCAGTACCCGTATACCGCCCGTAGCACAATGTTGTTTGCTCTTGTACAAAACGGAACCTTCAATGATGGCGCAGATGGGCCTATGGGTAAGTCTGAGCCTTCGGAAGTGCTTCTGTGTTCGGTTCCTGGGTATGCGGATTTTGAGGGTCGTACACTCCAAAGCTTTGTTGAGGAATTCGATTTACCGGGCGAAGAAACTGCTAACAAGCTGTTGAGTGATTACTCTGATTCCATTCTAGTAGCTGCATTCGGTATGGATGAAGGGGATGTCCGTATGGTAATGGCTCATGATTCAACGATGATCGGTACGGATGGACTCGATCGTGGTTCGAAGCCACACCCGCGTGCTTGGGGAACATATCCGAGAATACTAGGAAAGTATGTGAGAGAAGAAGGTGTGATCTCTCTTGAGAACGCAATATATAAGATGACGCACATGCCTGCATCCAAGTTTGGAATTGTAAACAGAGGATTAATAAGAGAAGGTTATTTTGCCGATCTAGTCATATTCGATCCTGACACGGTTGCTGATCTTGCGACCTATCAGAATTCCCGTGTCGGCCCCGTAGGAATGCCCCATGTAATCGTGAATGGTAAGTTCGCCGTTCGTGATGGGAATCATTTAGGAACCAGATCAGGTCGCGCCTTGCGGCGAGGTGAAATTTATTGATCCCGCTGACTACGCACAGAGTACGTAATATCAGGACAATCATTGGACTTTCCACGGATATAAGGAAATTATGTCGTCAGAAATAATTGAGTCGGTTTTTTTAACTCCCATCCCGTCGAGCTACCGAAAAGAACTAGGCAAGAATGCATATATTGACAATATTGGTACCCAACGTTTGGAATGGGTAGTTTGTGCGCGTAGTTCCAGTGGAGCCGAAGGGATATCGATTGCCAATCGGTTAATGCGAGAAGGTACCGTTGAAAGTACGCTCGCTTACATTAAAAGCGCTTTATTAGGTCGCGAAGTAGATCAGTTGCTCGAAATTTCTGAAGGGGTTGTAACCGGAGCTGGCCGAGGTATGGATCGCTGGTACCGGCGAAACGGCTGGATGACTATATTGGCTTTCGACTTGGTAGGAAAGGTTCAAGGAGTGTCGGCTATAGACCTTCTGGGAGGCCCAAAACACGATTTAGTTCCGGCATATGACACGACTCTTTATTTTCAGGATTTCCTGAACCCAGCAAAAGGTGCAGGACAGGTTGCGGATGAGGCATATCAGGCGATAACCGATGGCTGGCGGGCGGTGAAACTGAAAATAGGAAGGGGTGGGCGGTGGATGTTGCCCGAGGCAGGAATGCAGCGAGATATTGACGTTGTGCTTGGCGTTCGTGAAGCGGTCGGCTCTGATGTGAAAATTTATCTAGATGCTAACTTCGGATATGACAACCGTTTCGATTTGCTTGATCGATTTATAAAGGAAGTCACTCCGGCAGATATTTTTTGGTTTGAGGAGATGATCACTCACAGCATCGACGGTTACAAACAGATGCGCGAAATTCTTTCCAAGTATGGCTCAGCGGCGTTGTTAACTTGTGGAGAAGTGGATCATGATCCCATCTCAGAAATTTTCCAAGATTTGATTGTTGGAGGTTTGATTGACGGTTATCAACCGGATATTGTCGGGCACGGCTATTTGGGTTGGATGGATGTAGAGCGTCAACTCGCAGGCAGTGGTGTCAGAACGATTCCTCATAACTTTGGAAATGGATCTTTTGGCACTTATGCGAGCATCATCTGGGGTGCCGCTTCCGAGACGTATGTTTCGTTAGAGGATGAACGTGCGATTCCTTGTTATCTGACTGCGCTGCCTGAGTTTACTAACGGTGCTTACACTCTTCCAAATGGACCGGGTTTGGGCGTGGATATTGATTATTCCAGTTACGCTCTCTATGCCAAGCATGAAAACAGGATGGTGGTTTAACTATGTCGAATCGAACTCTCGATGGCCACGTCATAAATAAGGTGACTGTTACACCTGTTGAAACCTATTTTGGTTCACCTGGCAGAGGGAGGATCGTTGGGCGGAATGCCAAGAGTGAGAATTACGGACATAATCAGCGCGAATGGTTGCTTCAAATAATGACTGATTCAGGTTTGAGGGGTCTGAGTAATGCTCGGCCTGGGATGAATGGAGGCGGAATAGTTGACCTATATAACGATTTTCAGGATTTGATTGGACAACCATTATCTGCGTTCTTTACGGTTTCGGATGGGCGAGTGATAAGCATTAACCCTAGGTGGTCGGATCTGATAGATCGTTACGGTTTTCTGGATGTTGCCCTTTTCGATTTGATTGGGCGGGCTCTGGAAAAACCTGCCTACAGTCTGATCGGTGACAAAGTACACGGCCAAATTGAAAGCTATGATTCCACTTTATATTTTCAAGATTTAGTAACCCCATCCGAAGGTGCCAATGCTGTGGCGATTGAGGCTATGGAAGCTGTTGCAAAAGGTTGGCGTGCTTTGAAGCTTAAGCTGGGCCGGCCGGGAAAATGGTTTGAGCCACGTGCTGGCACCTACCGAGACATTGAAGTGGTTGAAACTGTTCGTAGTGCTGTAGGTGATGACATAAAAATTCTCGTCGATGCAAATAATGGTTACGATGGCCGACTTGATCTTCTTCAAGAGTTTGTAATCGGAATTAGTGATCTTGATGTCATGTGGATGGAAGAGATGGTCACTGAGAATCTTGCAGATTATCGACAGCTAAGGGACTGGCGAGATAGATACACTCCCCAGACGATGATTGTCGATGGTGAAGGCCATAAGGGACGCCAGACGATTTATTGGCAATTGATGGAACAGGGACTACTCGATGCCATCCAGCCCGACATGCTTCACATGGGATTCTGGCACTATCATATTCTCGCTCGAGATATTGAGCAGTCGGGTAACAATACGCTTGTAGCTCCTCATAACTACAATGCTGGCTATCTTGGTTTGAGAGCCGATATTCAATTCGGGGCAGCAACATCGCGATTCGTAATTGCTGAAGATTCGACGTTGGATTTTGAGTTGTACGAGGGGACGGAATACGTCTTTAAAGACGGGGTATACGCTGTACCTGATTCGCCAGGATTAGCGGTGACTATTGATCAGGAACTGTACGAGCGTGTTTATAAAAAACATGAAATGGCAATTATTTAAACGGGCTAACTAATCTAGGAAATTTACTGATGCTCAAAGTACTAATAACAGGTATTACAGGTCGAGTCGGCGCAAATATAGCCCTGAATTTTTTGAGCCGTGGACACGCTGTCACAGGGCTAGTATGGCCAGGGGACAGACAAATAGAGAAAATGAAAGCTATAGGAGCTGAAGTTGTAGAAGGTGACCTTGCTAGTTCTGCCGACGTCAATGCCGCCGTCGATGGTCAAGAGGTCATCATTCATCTTGGCGCTGCTTTTCAGGCTGGCGGTCCGTTCACTCCTGAACAATATTTTGACACTAACGTCAAGGGTACATTCAATGTGCTCGAGGCTTCTAAGAATCTCGGTGATCATTTAAAGCATGTTTTGATTACGAGTACTGATGCCACGATGTTCAAATATCCCGAAGATGGAATATCTGAGCCCATTTCGGAGGATTCGCTGCCACTGTCGACCACAGATTGGTACGGCTACTCCAAAGTATTGTGTGAGAGTTTATTGCATCGATATCACGCGCAAGACAATCTTCGAGGCACGATCATTAGGTTTGCGAATGTCTGGGGGGCTGGTGAAATTTTGAAGTTTGGGCAGTTTCACCTAAGTACTTTTCTCAAGCAGTTTGAAAATCGTAACGATGATTCGGGTAAGGCTACTTTTAAACTACTTCAAGACGAGCAACAAAGTAATGATGGTGGGGCAAGGCTTATTGTTGCCAGGGACATAAACGGTCGACCATGGAAGAAACATCAAATCGAGGTTCGCGACATTGTTCATGGATATGAGCAAGCAGTATCTAACGCTGCGACTTTTGGAAACGTTTACCAGCTTGGCTCAAAGGAGCCGTTTACGTGGGACGTATTGGTTCCTTATATTTCTGGCAAGACAGGGATTCCCTACTCCACTGTTGATCTTCCGATGAATCCTACCTTTTACGAGTATGACCTATCGGCGGCCCGAACAGATTTTGGATATGCTCCAAGTTTGTCAGTGTTCGAAATGGTTGATGAGGCGATCAGGTACAACGAAGAGGGTGGTGGAGTAATTGTTCCGACGCAAGTTTGAGATGTTCAAGCGTAAAGTGAACTTGGCGGTTATGGTCTGACGCGGTTCA
>NYZY01000039.1 GCA_002687335.1 Chloroflexota bacterium | reverse complement strand
GAATCAGACGTGTCGACGAAATTGATTCCACCATCCAGTGCCATTCCAAGGATTTTGTGTGCGGTCGGTTCGTCGCATCCCCATGCGTTACCGTAGTTGTCGGTACCGAGGCAGATGTTCGACACCTTTGTGCCGGTGCGTCCTAGTTTTACATATTCGATAGGAATGTCTTGACCCCTTAGATGAGCGAATTGGTGTTGTATTTAGCTAATGACCAGAGCGATTTAATGTGGTTTTACAATTGAAAAACAGGCTGTGTTGACCACTTCTACTGCCTTCATTCCGTTGCAGAACCAATTTCGATAAGTAACAACCTCAGCTTCTCAGGGAGGCGAACATAGAGATTGATAGTAGAGACAGACAGTCTAGCGAAAAACCTGGTAAGTGTTTGTTAATTCGTTCGTTTTTACTGCCAGTCTTGTGTGCCTGTAGGTCGGAATGACTTGTCTGTGATTCCGTACGCTTCGCCGTGGACTGCACCACCTGGGAATACTTTGCCCGGGTTAAACCGCTCTTCCAGTGATGGGACATCTATAGGCGCTGAATCGGGTGAATCACCTATGAAGGCTTTACGTAGGCGCCCCATAGCTTCGAGATCATCCTCATTGAACACCAGCGGCATGTATGCCTGTTTTTCTATACCTATGCCGTGTTCTCCCGACAGGGCTCCACCTGCGGCGACGCAAGCTTCGAGAATTCGGGATCCCGCGAGTATGGCTTGTTTGACCTCTTCTGGATTTCGCTCGTTGAATAATATTGCTGGGTGGATGTTTCCATCGCCTGCGTGGAATACATTTGCAACCGTAACTTGTAGCTCTGCTGCAATTTGATCAACCTGTCGTAGGATCTCGCGTAGCTTTGTGCGAGGTACAACACCATCAACGAGATAATAGGTCGGAGCGATTGATCCGTAAGCACCAATTGCCCCTTTTCGAGTTTCCCAGAGCTTGGTTCTACTTTCCTCATCGTTTGCTTCGCGTATTTCCATTGCACCGTTGTTATTGCAGATTTCGATAATCGCTTCGACTTGTTCTTCAACTGATTCTTTGAGTCCATCAACTTCGACTATAAGTACTGCTTGGGCTTTTGCTGGGTACCCAGGTTGGTAGAACGGCTCAACGGCGTCGATTGTATTTCGGTCCATCATTTCGAGGGCCGATGGCACCATTCCTTGCGCGATGATTTCGGAGACGGTGTTGGATGCGGCATCCATAGTGGTAAAGGCAGCCAACATGCTGTGTATCACTTCTGGTTTTGGAAGAAGGCGAACTGCTATTTTAGTCACGATTCCAAGAGTGCCCTCGGAACCTACAAATGCCCCTCTTAGGTCATATCCGGTCGACTCACGTTCAGTTCCTCCAAACCATGTGAGAGAGCCATCAGCTAGAACAACCTCGAGGCCAAGTACATGATTTGTTGTCACCCCCAATGCTAGGCAATGCGGACCTCCCGCGTTTTCACCGATGTTACCGCCGATAGTGCAGGTTTTCTGGCTAGCAGGGTCGGGTGCGTAGAAAAGTCCAAGGTGACTGACTTTTTCAGACAGATGGAGGTTGATCATGCCCGGCTCGACGATGGCAACGCGATTTTCGGGGTCGACTTCTATGAGACTCGTCAAACGAGTTAGGGCAATAATTACTGAGTTGCGAAGTGGGACTGCTCCCCCTGAGAGGCTGGTTGCTGCGCCACGTGCGACTATGTATGCTCCATGCCTGTTGGCAGTGCGGACAATTTCTGAGACTTCCTCAGCTGTCGACGGTAAAACGACGGCTTGGGGCATCGCTTTGTCAATCGAACCGTCATATTCGTAGACCAAAAGATCTTCAGGCTTCCAGATCACGTACTGGTTGCCAACGATCTTTGAAAGGTCGGTAATTAGCGAATTCAACGAATGGCTGATTGGAATATCAGGTGGCATAGGGTAATTGTTACACGCGTTTGGCTTTGTCACCAAATCTCAGAATATGACTCCTGTGCCTGTGACATTTCGGACGATTTCACGATCTTCTTGATCTTGCATAATTTTGGCTGCTAATTTGTCGGGATCTCCCCATTGTTCGAGGAGGATTTTCACCAGTTGATCTTTGATATGGGTGTGTTCTGCAGCTTCTGATAGATTCGTGAATTCATGTGGGTCCGACTCTAGATCATACAGTTCAATCTCCACTGGGTTGCCATGCCCGTAGCAAAGTTTCCATTTTCCGGACCGTACCATTCCCATAGGTCGGTCTGTACCGTGGGCAAAATGTTCGCATATCGCAACATCATTAAGTCCCGATGTGTCGCCATGTAAAGCTTGAATCAGTGATTGGCCGTCGAGATTCCACTTTTCGAGTTTAACTCCGGCTAAGTCGAGTATTGTTGCTACCGCGTCCACATTGGATACTGCCTCACCGATACGTAGGCCCTGCTTGAAATTGCCGGGCCATGAAATTTGGAGTGGTACGTTTGCCGATTGTTCGTAAAAGGACATCTTTCGCCACAGTCCGTGGTCACCGAGCATATCGCCATGATCTGACGTGTGAACAATCACGGTATTTTCTGCTAGCCCCTGTTCTTCGAGGGTGTCCATAAGATGTCCGATCTTATCGTCGAGATATGTGCAAAGACCGAAGTAGGCGGCTCGTGCCCGAGCGATTTCGTCGTCTGTCCAGTCACCATCGAGTCCGAACATTTGGCGCAGGCGCAGTGCAGACGGCGGTAACTCATCAATATGTCCTTCGGGTAGATTCGGAATGGACACGTTGTCGGGATAGTATTTTGAGAAGTAAGCTTCAGGCACGATGAATGGGAAATGAGGTGCTATGAACCCAACACACATCGCAAATGGCTTGTCGTGTCGTGCCGGGTCAGACAGATATTTGACAGCAGCTTCCTCCATTGCATCGTCTGCTTCGATCATAGGGCTGATCCCAGAATCAGCTTCTGTTACCGCGTACCAATCTTCAGTTGCCTGGGGGATTCCATTGGACCATCGGAAATGTTCGAGTGGTTCTTCGATGTGTGGGTCTCTGGCTAATTGCTCTTCGAAGCCGTGAAGGGCATCTGGCCCAACAAGGTGCATCTTACCGCTCAAGGCAGTATCGTAACCCTCACTGCGGAGTAAATATGGCCAGGTAAGCCTGTCCACAGGTATTGGCTTGGTGTTGTCCCATATCTGGTTGGTTGAAACATACTGCCCGGTCATGAAAGAGGCCCGAGAAGGTATGCACAGAGGTGAATTGCAATAGTTCGCGTCGAAAGTCACTCCTTGATCTGCAAGACGATCCATATTTGGGGTTTCAATTATCGGATGACCGTATGTCGATGAAAACTGTGCACCGTGTTCATCGGACATTATTACTAAGAAGTTGGGTTTCAAATTTGAAGTTATTGAGTTGATCTTTCTGTTTGTCGTGGCGGGAACGGTTTCACCAGAGAAGTTGATTATGGGGCGACCACGGCTCGAGTGACTTCGCTGCCTTCTTGGGTACCTAACCATTCTGCTGTTTCGAATGCCTTGCCGATTTGATCTAGCGGGAATTCGTGGGAAACCACGCTGGTGAGTGGATACTTGTCTGAGGTTCGCTCGAGGAAATCGATGGCGTTCGGGATTATCCACGGGTCGTAGTGCTGTATTCCGTAGAATCGCACCTGATTCTTAACCAGTTCTGAAACATCGATTGAAGCGAACGAGTTGGGTGATATGTGTCCGACCTCAAGGTACACGCCTCGCATTCGTACCATTTTTAATCCTTCTTCCACTACAGCGGGGAAGCCCACCACTTCGATCACCTTGTCGGCACCGATGCCGTTTGTCAGTTCCATTACGCGCTCGATACGAGATTCAGGAGTCTCATATTCGTTCATATCGATGGTATGGGTTGCTCCGCACTGTATCGCCAGATCGAGTCGAGGTTTCTGGCCGTCGATCACGATAACTTTGGAGGCCCCAAGTTCCTTTGCGACGGCAGTTGCATTCACGCCGAGTCCACCTGCTCCCTGCACGACTACGTTGTCGCCAAGTCGAACACCACCTAGGTGCATCGCCTCGTAAACTTGTGCCAGTGCGCAATTTATCGGTGCAGCTGCAGCGTTCGTTATTGAGTCAGGCAGCTTGAATACATAATTCGGGCTGCGCAAATAGTAGTACTGGGCGAATCCACCGTTACAGACCGGCCACTCTTCGAGCGGTTTTCGACCCATTCTGAATTTGCACGCGCCAAACTCACCGCGAAGGCAGTTATAGCATCGAGCGCAGGGAAAGAAATAGGAATAGGCAACTCTATCTCCCTCTTTGAGTGGCCGTCGCAGGGAATCAGTTGTGATCTTGTTGCCCATGGCGGCAACTTCACCCATCATCTCGTGCCCAAATACAAATGGATCTCTTGGCGGGTCATTTTTATCCAGACCATCACCACGCCAGATATGTAGGTCTGAACCACAGACACTTGTTGCTCTCACTCGTATCTGAATGGCGTCCGCTTCAAGTTCAGGCAGGGGAAGGTCTCGCATCTCCCAGCTCTTATCTGCATCGTGCCAGACAGCCGATGTTCCCATTTGTGCCATTGATATCTCCTCTGCTGATCGTTAAACCCCGACCTTATGTTATCTGCGTGAATGTGCCATGCTAAATGCGATTGCAGATAATTTATTTGTACAAAGACTAAGCCACAATATCCAGCGGAACGATTATTCCACTTGACTCCGATGGATTTTCGGAGAATAAAATTGCTATGAGCAAGACTCTGGCAGGTATTTGCTTGAGCGGGCTGATCAACGATGCAGGTGGACTTTTATCGCGATCCGGTGATCACAACTATCATTGAGCAGGAATTAATGACCACATCCAAATGGCGATCTCGTGCCGGTACGACATTTCAAATAGAAAAACGCGCGGCATTAGGATCTCGAGGTATGGTCGTTACTAATCACCCTCTTGGTTCTGCGGCAGGATCCGAGATGCTTCTTGCGGGTGGTAACGCTATCGACGCGGCGATAGCAGCCTTATTTGCCCTTTCGGTTGTTGAGCCGATGATGGTGGGTATATTCGGTGCGGGGCATATGAACCTGAGGCTCGCCAATGGAGAGCACCATGTTATAGACGGCTACGCCACTGCACCCGCTGCATCTACCGAAGATATGTACAAGCCAATTGCTGCCTCTGGTCCGGATTATTTGAAAAGTGTTGGCGACGTTAGTTCGATGGGCTATCTGTCGATCGGCGTACCTGGCAACCTCAAAGCATGGACCGAAGCGCTTGAGACCTGGGGGACACTCCCGTTGGACCAGGTGTTGGAGCCTGCGATTCGGTTTGCCGCTCGTGGTTTCAAAGCAAGCGGTTACCTCAGTGAAACCGTTGTTCAGGTGGAAGATGTAATCAGCAGATTTCCAGAAACAGCTTCTACTTATATGCCAGATGGGATCGCGTTGAAGCCAGGTGAACTTGTCGACCGTTCTGATTACGCGTTGACGCTTCAGGCTATAGCCCAGCAAGGATCTGATTATCTGTATAACGGACCGCTTGGTGAGATCGTCTGTGACTATTTGGGACGTAATGGTGGGATTATTACCTTGGAGGATCTTGCAGGCTATAAAACTATTCGTCGAAATCCCGTTAAGGCTGAGTACCGGGGATACGAGTTATTTGCTCCGCCGCCTCCTTCGGCTGCGGGTGTTCACATCGCGGAGATGCTCAACATCGTCGAAGAATTTGAAGTAGCCAAAATGGGGTTTGGCACCGCTGATTCAATCCATCTATTACTTGAGTCGATGAAAAAGGCATTTGCGGACCGTAATCGCTACACGGGTGATCCTGATTACGTCGAGGTGCCTGTCGATCGTTTGATAGCGAAACACCATGTAGAAGACTTCATAGACAACCTTGATATGGACAAAGCATCACCCGAGATTGACCCTGGATCGGATGAACCTGATCATACGACGCATATCACGGTTGCCGATCTGGACGGGAATTTTGTCGCTGCAACTCAAACTATTAATGAACTTTTTGGGTCTAAAGTAACCGTGCCAGGAACCGGCATGCTGCTTAACAACACTCAACAGATGTTCGACCCACATCCAGGGCATGCTCTTTCTGTTCAGCCTGGCAAGCGGGTCACGAGCAGCATGTCACCAGTGATCGTAATGCGTGAAGGACTACCAGAATTCGCAGTTGGATTGCCTGGGGGAGTTCGCATATTTACTTCCGTATTTCAGGCGATTGTGAACCTTATTGATCACGAGATGAGCGTACAGGAGGCTGTAGAAGCGCCGCGTGTTTGGACGCAAGGGCAGGAGGTTGAGCTCGAGACGGGCATTTCCGAACTTGTGATGGATCAGGTTGCTGAAAAGGGACATCGAGTCATGCCGGTCAACGCAATTGGCGGTGGTATGAGTGTTGTACGGTTCGAACCGGGAGGGTTGTTGTCTGGTGCATCATGTTGGCGGGCGGATGGCCACGCAGTCGGCATTGGCGGCGGACTCGCCAGATCAGGAGTTCGGTTCCGACCGTCCGTTGGGGAGAAAGACCCTGCTACTGTTATGTCGGAAAATGTTGCCGCAAAAACTGAGAATGGGGATTTAGCTTGAACGCTTTTAATCACCTACTTTGCTGCGTCGACTGTTCGTCGACCCGTGAACCGTCAGTGAAAGATCTGTATTGTGAAGTTTGTGGTGGCCTATTTAAGGTTGAATATTTAGACGCTCCTGATGGGATCACACCAAGATTGCCGATGGATGACCCCGCACTATCGAACTCGCTTGGTGAGGGTGACACCCCAGTTGTTTTGCTTGAGAAAACAGGAGAATCACTTGGGTTGAAATCTCTATGGGCGAAGTTTGAATTTATGGCCCCAACCGGTTCCTTCAAAGATCGTGGCTCAGCAGTTCTCACGACGATCGGGCTCGATTTAGGTGTCACCGAATTCATCGAGGATTCTTCTGGTAATGCAGGAGCTTCACTTTCGGCTTATGCAGCTGCAGCGGGAATGAAGGCCCATGTTTTCGCTCCATCCAGTGCAGCCGCTGGCAAGCTGGATCAGATACAGATNTTTGGTGCGAGTCTCCATAAAATCGATGGACCAAGACAGGCGAGCACGGACGCNGCCGAAGAATTCGTCAGGGAACGNAAACTTTGCTATTTATCTCATAACCTAAGCCCTTATTTTTCGGAAGGTATGAAAGCTGTTAGCTATGAGATCGNAGATGTTTTNGGCGNTGANATTGACCATGTGGTNCTGCCNGTAGGNAANGGNTCTCTTCTAANTGGCATGGTTCGTGGATANCNNGAATTGTTAGNNGCTGGANTNATCGCCAAGATTCCGAAATTTCATTGTGTTCAGGCGCATGCGGTCCGACCTCTAGTCGCTGCTTTCAATGGGGAGGTCTGGTCTCACCGTGATGCTTTGCCGACTGATGCATCAGGAATTGCTGTATCGAAACCACCTCGTCTCGCGGAAATGCTCGAAACAATTAAGTTGACTGTTGGAAGCGCTATCACTGTTTCAGAAGAATCCCTGAGCGCGTGGCAGAAACGACTTTCCTCGTCCGAAGGCCTGTTTTCTGAGATGACTTCTGCGGGCGCATTTGCCGGACTCGAAAGCCTGATCGAATCGGGTGAGATAGAACTGGACTCAAACGTTTGCGTGCCAGTTACTGGATCTGGGCTCAAGGAACCCTTAAAGCAGGTCGATGATTAATTCGGTGATACGCGATTCTTTATTCGCTAGTCTTTTGAAAAACTTTTCGGAACCCTTCGATCGATCCTTCAATAACCCAATCGTCAACGCAGTACGAAGCCCGAAAGAATCCGGGAGTGCCGAACCCGACGCCTGGGACTACGAGCACCAGTTCTTTTTGCAGTTGTGCGACGAAATCTGTTTCATCCGGAATCGGAGATTTTGGGAATAGGTAAAAGGCCCCATCAGGCTTTACACATTCGTAACCGATATCGGTGAGCGCTCCGTGGAGCAGGTCACGTTTTTTTCGGTAGATGTCGATATCGACGGTGGCTCGTTGAATACCCGCGACCGCTCGTTGCATGAGGGCGGGCGCGTTCACAAATCCAAGTGTGCGTAGAGAGAAGTTCATAGCGTCCATGAGATCGTTTTTACCAGGGTCGTAAGGATTTACCGCAGCGTACCCGATACGTTCTCCTGCAAGCCCCAGGTCTTTTGAATGGGATGTTGCCACCACGGAACGCTTATGGTGGTCGAAGATGAACGGGTAGGGCGCGTCACTGTATATAAGTTTTCTGTAGGGTTCATCGGAGATCAGGTATATCTCGATTCCGTATTTTTCTTCCGCCTGCTGTAGCGCAGTTGCGATTGCCGCGATTGATGACTCAGGATAAATGACACCTGTTGGGTTATTCGGAGAATTGATGATTACAGCTCTCGTGCGTGGCCCGATTGCAGCCTCAAGTGATTCAATATCCGGTAGCCAGTTTTCATCGCACTGCGCTTCTTTTACTACACCAGTTTGGTGTTGAACGTAAAAAATGTATTCGGCGAAGTAAGGCGCTATTAGTACTACTTCATCATTTTGATCAAGGATGGATCGTAGGATCGTATTGATCGCTCCGGCAGCGCCAACCGTCATCAGGATCTCATCTCCGGTTATCGGAATATCTGATTCTTCGGCCAGGACTTCGGCAACGCTGGCTCTCACTTCAGGGAATCCGCCATTTGGCATGTAGCGGTGGGTTCCAGGTGCTTCGTTGGCCAACAGGCGGGCCAATTCAGCACGGAACTCATCGGGTGGCTCCAGTAATGGATTCCCCAATGATAGATCGAATACATTTTCGGCACCGTGAATTTTGCGGAGTTCGATGCCTTCTTCGAACATTCGTCGGATCCACGAACTGTCGTTCATCTGTTCTCGAACTTTTCGAGAAATTGCCATTAGGGCTTCCTTTAGATTGTTATAAAACTCTCTGACACCTCAGAAAGTCTGTTGTTGAATACCATGTTATGAGTCTGAACTTGGCTTTGTATCTGACTTGTCATTCGACTTCTTTTCACCGATCTTGAAAAAATCTTTCATAAATTGGGGTCCACCAGAATATGGGTTGTCAACCACGTAAGTCCCCGCGATTTTATCGTGCCAGCCCTGTCGTTTTGGATCGAATATCAGCCAGAGTATTCCGATTCCGACGGCAAGGTAAGATACTAGCTTTCCGATCATCTCTCGGGGAATGGCGGCAGGGCCTGGTGTATGGCCTGCCGAGTCAACCACTACTATCC
>NYZY01000038.1 GCA_002687335.1 Chloroflexota bacterium | reverse complement strand
ATAACCAGTATTTGAGGTTTTTTAGCAAGTTCGGCATCAAAACGTGATATTTCATTGTTAATACTTATTATTCGTTCAATAATATTGTCTTCACTGCCGTCTACAACATGTACGAGCACCCGAGTTCTTTGTATGTGTTTTAAAAATTCATCACCCAGACCTACACCTTGGTGCGCCCCTTTTATTAATCCTGGAATATCCACAACGACAAAACTTTTATGACTGTAATCTACAACTCCTAAAACAGGTTCAATGGTTGTAAATGGATAATCAGCAATTTTTGGCCGAGCGGCACTAATTGCAGTTAATATGCTGGATTTTCCAGCATTAGGCATACCAATAAGACCTATATCTGCCAAAAGTTTAAGATTAAGACGGATACGACGAACTTCACCATCCTCACCAGCTTCAGCTAAAAGAGGTTCTTGATGAGTAGCACTTACAAAATGAGCATTGCCTCTTCCTCCTCTTCCTCCTTGAGCAACAATTATTTGATCCCCCTCATGAATAAGTTCACCCATTAATTCTTTATCTTTACTATCTTCCCAAACCCAAATTTCTGTCCCGACTGGTACAGAAACTTCAACAGGTTCACCGTTAGCTCCATTTTTATGATGCCCTTGACCATTTGAACCATTTTTTGCAATGAAATGTGGCTGCCAGTGAAATTTTGTAAGTGTGTTAATTGAAGAATCAGCAACTAACACAATATCTCCACCCTGTCCTCCATCACCACCTCCTGGTCCACCACGAGGTAAAAGAGCTTCTCTGATAAAAGAGACCATGCCATGGCCCCCATTACCTGAGCGTACTTCTATTACTGTTGAATCAATCATGTGAAAAATATAATTAGTTTTGTGTTTCTATTATTTAATTGTAATAACAGTAAAGGATGTTGATATGTGTATATCCTTCATGCTGTGACTATAAAAGGATTTGGGATTAGATGAGGAATATTAGGGAATTAAGTGGAAAAGGAATAAAAATTCGTTTTTTTTGTGTAAAACTCTGAATTCCGTCGATCAAACATTTCCAAACTTATAAAGTTATTCAGAAATAACGAATAGTTATTTATAAGAACCAACATGGTTATCAACCGTTAATTTGATTGTCATATAACTAATTTCATGAACTAAAAGTTATAGATTTAATTTAAATTTTAATGGCGCGGTAATACGGTGGTCATAATTCAAAAATCTAAAGAATGTTTTTGCTTAGAAAAAATTAATGCGCTTGTGTAGGCACTCGACGTGATCGAGTTAATATATTTCTAATTGCAGCTAAATGATCACGTTTTGAACTATCGATTTCCATTAACTGTTCAAATCGTTTTTGAGCATATAAAACAGTCGAATGGTCTTTACCACCTATAGCTTGGCCTATTCGTGTTGAGGTCAAATGGGCATCTTCTCTAAGCATATACATTGCTATTCGTCGAGCTTCTGCAGTTGCTTGGTCACGACGTTTGCCAATGATTCGGTCAACAGAAACTCCTGTGTGTTCTGAAACAGCCGATAATACTTGATCTATTGATATGACATCAGCTGGTGTTTCTGCCAATAAACTTTTGAGAGCTTGGCTGGCAAGTTGAATTGTTATGGGATCACCAACGAGTTGGGAGTAGGCAATGACTCTGTTAAGTGCTCCCTCTAATTCACGAACATTTCGATGAGGGCGCTGTGCAATTTCGTTAAGCACGTCTGGGTTAAGGTCAGGCATTTTACTTTGCAGAATTGCATAGCGTGATTCGTAATCTGGTGGCTGAAGATCGACTTCTAATCCTCCAGCTAGCCTAGATTGAATTCTTTCCTGGAGCATACTTTTACTTGCTGGCTCGTCTCCACTAATCACGATTTGCTTGCCGGCCATGTGTAGTTCGTTGAAAGTATGGAAGAAACCTTCTTGGGTTTGTGGCTTTGATGTTATGAACTGAATATCATCTACCAATAACACGTCTGTATTACGGTATCTCTCTCGGAAATGATTGGCAGATCCTTCTCGAATGGCGTTGATGTATTCATTCGTGAAGCGTTCACTACTTACGTACATGACTTTGAGTTGACGTTGGTTAAAGGCATGTCCAATGGCATGCAGCAGGTGTGTTTTACCAAGACCAACTTCCGAATAGATATAAAGGGGGTTATATATTCTTCCTGGTGCTTCCGTGATTTTGATGGCTGCTGCCTGTGCTAGACGATTGGATGGACCGACTATGAATGTGTCAAATGTGAATGAATTTTTTAAAGAATAGGACTGTGCGTAATCTATTGTTCCGTTTTGTTTAATGGTTTGGGACTTTACGTTTTCGGAAATCGTTTGTTGCTGCTTTTTAAGGGTTGGAGGACTGGTTGATCCTTGTACTGTGAATTCGACTGTAAGCTCGCGCCCAGCTACGCGCGACACAGTGCGGTGGATAGTTCCGGAGAGTCGTTTCTCAAGCATTTCAGCAGCAAAAGGGCTTGGGGTTGCAATTATGAGAGTATCGTTTTCTAGACTACTTGGAATAGTTGGTTTTAACCATGTTTCATAGTTTGGTCTGGGTATTTCTAATTGGAGTTGGCCTAGAGCAGCTAACCAAATTTTTCTTGCGTTAATCGTTTCCAAACCCTCACTATAAATTAGGCACAACAAACCTTAGGCCGGACTTGCCGGATAATCAAAAACCTGACCAATATGTGGAATACATAGACCAACGAAATCGGTAGCTGGACGTTACCTGAGGTGGTGTTGGCCTAAGGGCAACCGTACCATGTATTAGGGAGGGGCTTGCAACCCCTTCAGCGGTCTATTTTGCCCAGATTTGACATTAATTTCCCAACAATATTGTGACAACATTCACGACTCAGTTTGAACAACCTTAATAATCACCTCTTAAGTGCCTTAGCGCGCCGGGACCGCACAGTGGATTTTGGCAAGCGTCCTATGTCGCGACATTAGTAAAGCTGTTATATGAGAATTATTTTTTTTGGCTCACCTGATGACGCTGTTCAATTATTAGGCTCTCTAATTACTGCGGGTCATGAAATTGCGGCGGTCTACACTCAGCCTGATCGTCGAGTCGGTAGAGGTCGTACAAAACAGGCGACAGCTGTGAAAATTTTTTCCGAACAGTCCGGCTTGGAAATATTTACTCCTGTAAACCTTCGTGATGACGAAGTTGAATTCACTCGTATGTTGAATATTGCGGCAGATGTATTTGTCGTTGTTGCATATGGCCGTATTTTGCCAACAAAAATCCTTGGCATACCGCCATTTGGTGTCATTAATGTTCATCCCTCTTTGTTGCCTTTATATCGCGGCCCGAGTCCTGTGGCGGCCACGATCCTTGATGGACAATCACATACGGGGGTTTCATTGATGCTGTTGGATGAAGGGATGGACACCGGGCCGATTCTCGCACAGTCTCTTCCCATTAATTTATCAGGACGTGAACGGCGGAGTGAGTTGCAGGCACGTCTTTTCAGAGAATCTGGGTCGTTGCTGTTGGGCGTATTAACAAAGCTTCAATCGGGAACTACTACTCCTGTTATTCAAGACAATGCCGCAGCATCTGTCACTCAATTACTGCATCGGTCAGATGGTGAAATTAAGTGGACGACATCGGCTGTGTATATCGAGCGCATGGTACGCGCTTACGATATCTGGCCAGGTACTTTCACTACATGGCACGGAAAAAACGTCAAAATTCTTCATTCTCAATTAATTGAGGGTGTTGCGACAAATCCAGGTGAAGTTGCGTTTCGTAACGGACATTTAAGTGTTAGTACTGGTGATGGATTGCTTGAAATCATTCAATTGCAACTGGAAGGACGTCAAGCGGTCATGGCATCTGATTTTGTCCGTGGCTACCCTGAAATCAATGGAGTGATTTTGGGTAATTAACCATGCAAATCTTATGCGGTTTCAATCTGGACAATCTCTCGGTGGGCGATATGACTTCGCACGTGATCAACGTTGGCTAACCACCAATCACTACCGTAGAACTGTGCTTCACATTTTGCAATGTTGTCTACTGAATCGCCATATGAGCGAATCCAAATAAACTGGGTGCGCTCTTCGTTGATCCATGAACACTCAACTTTAATATTTGCTTCTTCCATTAATGGGATTAGCTTTGGAAAAAGTTCGAGCCAGCTATCAAGCTGGCCTTTGTTGATGGTGTAGGTACGCAAGTGGGCAATGGTCATTGTTCACGTTGTCTCCGTATTAATTGGTTAATGGCAATGGAATAAGTTAAAGGGATTTTACTCTTACAATAAATTTTCCAGCGGTTTGTTCGTTAAAACTATTGTTTGGGAATTCATAAATTCTTTGTGATCCAATTGCTAACGCTTCATCATTCCCATTAGGGCTCGTTTGCCACCAGGTCCGGATAATTTTTTCATCATCTTTTGCATTTGTTTGAACTGGGATAGTAGTTGGTTTACTTGTGTGATGGACGTTCCAGAGCCTACAGCTATTCGTTTACGCCTCGAACCATTAATGATTGTGGGTTCTCGCCGTTCAGTTGGTGTCATTGAATGGATAATAGCTTCTACTCGCGATATTTGACGTTCGTCAAGATCTTTGGAGTTTATTTTTCCTTTTAGGGCACCAACACCCGGCACCATACCTAGAATGTCACTGATGGAGCCCATTTTTTTGATGGTGTTGAATTGTTCGAGCATGTCGTCGAGGTCAAACTGATTTTTGCGGATTTTATTTTCAAGTGCAACGGCTTGTTCGGTATTGAATTGAGTTTCAGCCTTTTCAATCAGAGATTCGACATCACCCATTCCGAGGATTCTCGATGCAATTCGATCAGGGTGATAAACCTCTAATTGGTCGGGTCTTTCTCCAACAGTTATATATTTGACCGGAACACCAGTTACTGACCGCATTGAGAGTGCGGCACCTCCACGAGCGTCTCCATCCAACTTTGTTAAAATTATTCCTGTTATCCCTATCCGTGAATTGAATGTACTACCTGAATTCACCGCGTCCTGTCCGGTCATGGCGTCAACAACAAGAAGTGTTTCTACGGGTGATGTAGCATTTCGTATTTCTTCGAGTTCGTTCATTAATTCATCATTTACGGCGAGTCGACCAGCAGTATCAAGGATTAGGTAGTGGACGCGTTCTTTGGTAGCTTTAGCAACGGCAGCTTCAGCAACGGTTAATGGTGTGGGGTTGGGTGATTGTTCTGTGTAAACATCGAGATCGAGCTGTCGACCTAATTGTTTGAGTTGTTCGATAGCGGCTGGTCGCTGCAGGTCACATGCGGCCATCATCACTGAGTGTTTTTGTTTACGCAGATGGAGAGCTAGTTTAGCGGCGGATGTAGTTTTGCCAGCTCCTTGTAGACCCGCCAACATAATTACGCTTGGTGGTTGGTTAGCTCTTTCTAACCCAACAGTTTCTCCACCTAGAATGTTTATTAACTCTTCTCGGACAATTCTAATTACTGTTTGTCCCGGAGTTAAAGAGTTATAAACCCTGTCGCCACTCGCTCTTTGTTTAATGTTTTTTACAAACTGGCGTGTGACTTTGAAATCTACATCAGCTTCGAGCAGAGAGAGTCGTACTTCACGTAGGGCGTCATCTATATTTTTTTCCGACAATTTGCCACTATTTGTTAGCTTNCCAAANACTCCATTAAGCTTGTCGGAAAGTGATTCAAACATGATTAGAGTTTACATGTATCGATNAGGAAATTTATAAGCATGAACTTTCTAATTGAAGAAGAATTAATGTTTTTTGTGGCGTTGAAAAAATTAAAACAAGATTTCTACAACCTAACATCTACACTTACAACGATTAATGGTCGACATTAGTTTATGAAGTANGGTTAATTCCTTGCCGAGAAAAAATAGTGAAAAACAATTTGCCCTGATTGCTCATAGGGGAGCATCGTATGATGCTCCTGAGAATACGTTCGAAGCGTTCGACCTTGCACTGGAAATGGGGTTTGACAATATTGAGACGGATGTCCAATTATCCAGTGATGGACGTTGTGTTCTAATTCATGATGAATTGTTGTATCGAACCACTGGTATTCAAGGTCTTGTTGCTGAGACGAGCATAGCCAAAATTAAATCACTGAATGCTGGTCTTTGGTTCGAGGGTCCAGATGATGGGGCTGGGTCCACAGGTCCACTTGCATATCCTGATGCTTTCGTGCCGACCTTGGATGAATTCCTCGAGCGTTATGCAAAAAAAATTCATGTTCATCTTGAATTAAAATCTACTCAGCCTGAGCTGGCTGTTAAAGTTATGGAGTGTTTGAAAAACTGGGATTTTCTTGGTCAACACACGGGCGATTACGTATCCCCAGGGATCACTATCTCATCGTTTCATTCGGAACAGCTTGAACGTTCCATTGCACTAATGCCTGAAGTTGCACACGGGTGGTTGCTTGAGAAAATTAACAAGAATTCCTTAACGGTTGCATTGGATCTAGGGCTAGCAGGTATTTATCCAAATGCCATGAAAGTTACTAAACACCAAATCGATCGCGCAAACGAATTCGGTCTGTCTGTTAGAACTTGGGGTATCGGTAATTCTGTGCAAGCTTTGAAACGTGCGTACAAGTCAGGAGCTACTGGAACAACAATTGATTGGCCTGTTAAGGCACATAAAATGCTCGCTTCGATTTAAATTGATTTATTAGCAGTATCATTGAGTCAATTTTGTTCTGTGCTTGTTGACTATTTCAGTGGGTTGAAATGAACTTGTTTGTTTGTCAGATTTTTTCGACATAAAAATACGATAAGGTCTGGCTAAACAAATTTAGTATTAGTTTGTTATTCATATTCTTTACCTATAGAAGAAATTCCTAAAACGAAAATAAAAAACATATGAAAATTGAAAAAATTCGCATCCGCCATGTATTTGGAACAATAGAGACAGATGGTCTTTTTTGGGAAGAGCGCCTGGTAATGCCGCTTGACGTGTACTCAGAGTTTCGCGATAGCGACAATCGAGTTAAATGGTCTAATCAGACCGCTGATGACCACATGCCTCATGACGCATATTTTGTTCAAATCGAAACGGACGAAGGGGTTGTCGGAATTGGCGGACCGATGGATATGTCGGTTGCATTTATTGTCCAAAACGAGCTTGCTCATTATTTAATAGGTCGCGATCCTTTAGCTACGGAATTTATCTGGGATATCTTGCACCGCGCAATGGTTCATGGCCGTCAGGGCAATACGATGATCGCGATCAGTGCGATAGACAATGCACTCTGGGACCTTAAAGGGCGTTATCTAGGAGTGCCTGTTTATTCGATTATTGGTGGCCCGACCCGTTCAGAAATCCCTGCATATGCTTCTATGCTTGGTTTCAGTGTTCTTGATATTGGCTTGGTCAAGGAACGCGCGAAGCAATATCAAGAGCTTGGATATACCGCTCAGAAATGGTTTTTCCGACACGGACCAATGTCCGGTTCTGAAGGGTTGAAGAAAAATGTTGAGATGGTTGCGGCATTGCGTAATACCTTGGGCGATGATGATGACATCATGCTTGATTGCTGGCAGTCTATGGATGTGAACTATGTCATTAGATTGGCTGAAGAGATTGAAGAATTTAATCCTCGCTGGCTTGAAGAGTGTGCAATGCCAGATCGGATCGATTCTTACAGAAAAATTCGTGAATCTACAAACATTCCCTTGTCTGGTGCTGAGCACCACTACACACGTTGGGGTATGAAGGAATTCATAGATGCAGAAGCTTTAGATATTCTGCAGCCTGATATTTATTGGGCGGGCGGGTTGTCTGAGGTGTTGAAAATAGCCGCGGTCGCTACAACCGCTGATCTCATTACCATTCCACATGGTCACTCAACCAATGCAGGCATTCATTTTTCTGTAAGTCAGTCTCCTATTCACACTCCGTATCAAGAGTATTTGATCAAGTGGAATACAGTTCATCAGCATTTCTTAAAAGATCCGGTTAAACCTGAAAAAGGTTTTATAAATGTGCCTTTAACGGCTGGAATGGCTATGGATCTTGATTCTGACAAAATTGAACGAGAAGAAGAACCAAGCTTCGGGACATGACTGAGTCATTGCAAGTAGTTTGCATATTCATTGATTGCGATTTAATTAGCTAGTTTTTGCTCAGTAGTTGTTCCGCGTACTTAAGTTCCATTTCGGTGAGTTTACTGACTCTGCGCTTGAAGTTAGGATCATCTGAAAAATTCGCGTTTACGAAAGCGTCTAGCACTTCTTTCGCCACTGACAGCCCTATGATCCAGGCGCCGATACATATCAAGTTGACATCATCATGCTCAACGCCTTGGTGGGCGCAGTAAGTGTCATGGGTTACTGCTGCCCTGATTCCCGGGACTTTATTTCCTGCAATCGCAGCCCCCACTCCTGTTCCGCAAACAAGGATGCCGCGTTTTACTTTGTTGGAGAGTATTGCTGAAGTTACCTGCTCAGTGATATCTGGAAAATCTACAGGGTCTTCAGAATATGTCCCGTAATCTATAACTTGGTGACCTTTCGACTGCAAATACGCAATAACAGGGCCTTTCATTGGGAACCCTGCATGGTCACTCCCTACACCTAATCGCATTTAGCTTTCTCCTGCGTATAAAGTCGTGAAAAGATATTTGATTAGTTGATATTGTCAAAAAGTCCTTTTGGGTCCGTCCATCTATCAGGAACTCTTAGCGATAACACGGTTGCATCGCACGTCAACACNCCCTTGTACGAGAACANGTCAACACNGANAAGTGANTTTTTGNTNGTTTTCTCTGTCAATCNTGCTCGNGCGGTTANGGGACCATCAATTGGTGTTGGCTTACGATAGTTCACCGTTAATGACGCTGTGGCNTACCAAATTTTTTTNCCGTCACCAATATCTCTTCCTTCTGTCTTGTATGCNTCAGCGATCGANGTACAGACACCGTGGCAATCTATAACAGCNGCAATGGTTCCACCGTTCATGACATCTGGAGGCATGGCAGCGTGATGNGGTTCTGGCTGGAAAGTGCATACAGCTTCATCGCCGTCCCAGTATGANTTAATGCGTAGCCCTTGATCATTCCATGCTCCACAACCGTAGCAGTGATTGTCGTGAAGTCCGTCTTGAAAATACGTGCGCTTAAGTTCAGTTTGGCTCATACTGCTCCTCGAACATCAATTATTGACTCTTAGGTATTTAACCACACCATACGATAAGGCTTTCGGATCATGGTGCAAGTGATTTGAATGAGGTTGGTGACATGGTTTATTTTGATTCGCGTACTTAACACTCAATGAGCATGATAAAACCTCGATCAAAACAATTTGCTCTTTTGTTGGTGACAGTTGCCACGTTGTTATCACTTTCTGTTTGGTTTTCTACAAATGCTGTATCAACTGCACTGGAAACCGAAAAATCGATTGATCAATCTTCTATGGCTCTTCTTACTATTGCAGTTCAAATTGGATTTGTGTTTGGGACACTGTTTATATCTTTTACTAATTTGTCGGACCTTATAAATGCTCGAACACTTTTTGCCGTTTCATCAATACTGGCGGCTATAACAAATTTTTTAGTGATCCCTTTGGATTCGACTGATGCTTTGATGGTTACACGATTTGCCACAGGGGCATTTTTAGGTGGCGTTTATCCAATGGGTATGAAAGTTCTATCTGGCTGGTATGTTTCAGGTCGAGGATTTGCAATTGGAACACTGGTTGGTGCCGTCACCCTAGGTTCTGGGACTCCTCATATTTTGATGTCGGTATTCAGTGAAAACTGGCAAATGGTAATTATTGTAAGTTCCATATTGGCTATCACGGGAGGAGTCATACTTAAGGCATTTGTTCGTGATGGCCCACATGATGTTGTAGGCGCGAAATTCAATCCCCGATATCTTATTTCGGCATTATCTGAGCGTGGTCCTAGGCTGGCATTGATTGGATATCTTGGTCATCAGTGGGAGCTTTACGCGATGTGGGCTTGGATCGGAAGTTTTATGTTTTATGTATTGGAGGAACGATCACTTTTTGGTGATGGGATTCAACTTGCGAGTGTAATCACATTTCTTGTTTTTGCTGTAGGTGCGGCAGCCAGTTCTCTTGCTGGTGCTTGGTCTGAAAAAATAGGTAGAACTGCTGTTGCGATCATTGCAATGGTTATTAGCGGTTGTGTTGCACTATTTGTTGGATTTATACCTCTTCAATGGAGCGTATTGATTGTTATTTTCGTGTTGATTTGGGGTGCGTCGGTTATTGCAGACTCTGCTCAATTTTCAACCGCGATAACGGAGCTCAGCGATCCTGTTTATCGTGGAACAATGCTCACATTTCAAACAGGGGTAGGATTTGCCCTTACCGTTGTATCAATTTGGCTTTTGCCCATTGTTAAAGACCTGTCGGGGTGGGGTTGGGCTTTTGCAATTCTTGCATTAGGACCAGTAGTAGGAATTACCGCTATGCTCCGTTTACGCGCACTTCCAGAATCAAGAAATCTTGCTGGTGGAAAGCGTTAATAACTTCTCTTTTGTTTGTTGTTTTAACCTTGATTTAGAGGTTTTAGCTTGAGGCTATTGCAGAACGGCGCCTGCGCCTGAATCTCCGTGAACGTTTTCGCGATTTACTTGCACCGTTCAATGAACTTGCAGGTCTTTCTGGCAAAGAGAAAAAATTGTCCTGGGGTTGCTTCTTAGATGATTTGAATTTTCGAAGTTTGGTAGTTCCCGGGGATTTTGAATCGGGTTTAATGCCTTGTATTTTTGCTAGGTATTGCCCTGTATGTGAGGTTTTTACGGATGACACGTATTCGGGCGTCCCTTCAGCGACAAGGTTTCCGCCTTGTTCGCCAGCTTCAGGGCCTAAATCAATAATCCAATCAGCGTTTTTGATCAGGTCTAAATGATGTTCGATCAAAATTACTGAATTTCCAGCGTCTGTTAAACGGTGAAGGACCAACATGAGTTTGGCTGCATCATCAAAGGAAAGTCCAGTGGTTGGTTCATCCAGAATATAGACGGTTTTTCCTGTTGATCGTTTCGACAATTCAGATGCTAACTTGATGCGTTGGGCTTCACCTCCTGACAAGGTTGTAGCTGGCTGCCCAAGATGAACATATCCGAGACCTACGTCGGTAAGTGTTTTCATTCGATTAGCGATAGCGGGTATGTTTTCGAATAATTTACTTGCCTCTGAAACAGTCATATCGAGCACTTCAGCGATCGATTTACTTTTGAATTTTATTTCAAGCGCTTCCCGGTTATATCGGGCACCAAGGCATATCTCGCAGGGCACGGTGACGTCTGGAAGGAACTGCATTTCGATTTGGACGTAACCGGCGCCACTGCATGCTTCGCAACGACCGCCTTTGACGTTGAATGAAAAGCGACCCGCTTTGTAGCCGCGAGCTTTAGCTTCTGGCATTGAAGCAAAAATCTCTCGTATATTTGTGAAAACCCCTGTGTATGTCGCAGGATTGGACCGTGGCGTTCGTCCAATAGGCGATTGATCAATATTTATGACTTTATCGATGTTTTCGAGACCTGTTATCTCTTCGTGGTCTCCAGGACGATCTTTTGATCGATAAAAATATTGCGAAAGCTTTTTGGAAAGTATTTCGTTAACCAAAGTACTTTTACCAGAGCCTGAAACTCCTGTGATACAGGTCAAAATTCCTAATGGGATACCGATAGAAACATTTTTTAGGTTATTCGCTTTTGCGCCAATGATTCTGATTTCATTTCCATTTCCTGTGCGTCGTTTCTTGGGAACGGGAATTGACTTTCTTCCACTTAAATATGCGCCGGTCAGGGATTGTTTGTTTTTAAGTACGGTTTCAATTGTGCCTTCGACAACCACATTTCCGCCGAGTTCTCCGGCGAGTGGACCCAGGTCAACAATATGATCAGCAGCTCGCATAACTGCTTCGTCATGTTCAACTATCAGAACGGTGTTGCCAACATCTCGGAGATTCTTGAGAGTTCCGATTAGTCGGTCATTATCTGATGGGTGTAGTCCAACAGATGGCTCATCGCATACGTATAAGACTCCCATTAAGCCGGAACCAATTTGAGTGGCGAGTCTAATGCGCTGTCCCTCTCCCCCCGAAAGCGTTGACGCGGCTCTGTCTAGTGTCAAATAACCTAAGCCCACTCGTGACAGGAAGCCTAACCTTGCTTCAACTTCTTTCAATATTTGGGTTGCGATAGCTTGCTCTCGATTGTTGAGTGGATCTTCTGCTTGTCGATTTTTCTTCCCAGACCAGATACCTGTTCGACAAGCCTCAACCCACTTTAGGGCGTTTTCTACAGA
>NYZY01000037.1 GCA_002687335.1 Chloroflexota bacterium | reverse complement strand
TGCCCAGAATCCAATGGCTGAAAAGATGATGGCGAAAGCAGGTAGGATTGCATGCCGGAGCACATCTACGATGAAATCCCAGCTTAGATTTGGAAGGGTCGAGGGAGAATAGCCTCCAAACAAGGGTAGCCATCCTAGTTTGAACGCGATGATGAAAATTAAGATCATCGCCAAAAGATATTGTGGTATTGCGGACAGGGTAAGCAGGGGCATAAACACGTACTGAAGCCACCCAGGACGTCTGGGCCACCCCAAAAAAGCTCCAGCTAGTGTTCCTAACACAAACGCTAAGATTGTGACCGTTCCCATTAGTCCCAAGGTCCACATCAAAGACTCGAAAACGATGTCATTGACCGTTCGAGGGAAAAAGGCGATAGATACGCCAAGATTGAGCCTAGCCAGGTCAGATATGTAATTGACGTACTGAGTCCACAGCGGTTGATCTAGACCGAACCTCTTTTGATAGGTCTTCGCCATTTCGTCAAGACCCGTTTGCATTGCTCCGCCACGTTGAGCTTCGAGGAGCAGTTTTTCCTTTACGGGGTCCTGTCCTGATAGGCGGGGGATTATGAAAATCACCGTTGCCGCTATCCATACGACGAAAAGAAAAAATAGGAATCGCTTCACTACGAAATGGCCCAAAATCCCTTTGAGGATTTTGAGCGACGACCTTGCTAAGGAAGTTAGTTTCGATGGTGAAGAGTTTTCAGCGACCTCTGATTGCTCTGTCACGGGCACAAACTCAATTCAACAATTATTAGTTTTGATAACGCTCATAGTATTTGGCTGGGATCCAAAGATAACAATTGTTAACGCTCGTGGCTACGGTATTTAGACTGTTGAGACCTATTTTGGGGGTTAATGGACGAATTGTGACTTCAAATCTTGTTAATTTGTCTTGGATATTTTGTCTTGGATATTTTTGCGAATCTCAACCTGGTCTCAAAATCTTTAGCGACATGTAAAACTTAAGTTATTACACGTTTACGGATGCGCCGATCGGAGTTGCAGATACTAAACGCGGCGAATATTATGCTTCGCGCTGAACGTTTTTATATTGACTGAATGGACGAATTCGGATATAAAAAATGATCAAACATGCAGTTCCCGCGTGGGAGCTCATCGTAATTCGCGTCTGACATTTATTCGGAGGTCATATTGACTTTTACTAAGAGTTGGAGAATTCTCTTCCTCGCCATGATGTCGTTTGCTCTTGTAGCAGCGATTGCTTGTGGTGGTGATGATGAAGATGCTCCAGCAGAATCAGCAGCGCCGGCCGCTAAGGCACCGGCAGCCGCTCCCGACCCTACGGCTACGACCGCGCCGAAAGAGGAAGCCCCTAAGGCTTTGGCAGTAGAGGAAGTCTCTAGGGACGATACTCTAATGGCCTACCTCGGTGGTGCTGAAGGCCGTTTCGTTGACCATGAGCTTTGGAATCCTTATGCGATTGGTGCAAACCACCAATCCGGTCCAAACATCATCTTCGAGCCTCTTGCATTCTTTAGTGCATTCGACTCAAAGACGATCCCGTGGCTGGCTGAAAGCTGGGACTGGAACGGCGACTATACAGAGTTGACTATGAACCTGAGGACCGGAATTAACTGGTCTGACGGTGAAGAGTTCAACGCAGACGACGTTGTTTACACGTTGAACACTCTCAAGGACCTCAAGGAAGAGGTTCGATGGGGTACAGACATTGACAACGCCATGAACCGTGCAGAGAAAGTCGACAGTCACACTGTAAAGGTGATACTTGATCGACCAGACCCACGATTCATGTTCCTCCTGACATACAAGTTCGACATCGGTGTATACATGGTGCCTGAGCATCATTACAACGGTCGAGACTGGACCACTTTCAAAGACTACGACCCTTCAAAAGGTTTCCCTCTGACAACAGGTCCATGGCAGGTTACATCTGGAACACCAGAACAGAAGATCATCGACCGCCGCGACTCGTGGTGGGGTGATGGCCTGTCTGACCTCGGTCAGTTCGGCAAGATGCCCGGACCAGCACGTGTGGTCTATCTGCCGACTCCTGACCAGACAGTCAGGTCACAGGCTTTGATTTCTGACACCGTCGACTACTCAGCAATGACGACACCCGCTGTTATCGTTGAGACTCTAGGTAAGAACTCAGACCTTGTGACACACACCGGTACAGAAAGCCCTTACGGCTATGTTGACTGGTGGCCCGTATCCATTGGATTCAACAACTCAGGTAAGTTCGGCCCTTACGACAACAAAGACGTACGATGGGCATTCAGTTACTTCCTCGACAGGCAGGAACTGAGTGACGTGGCCTACGACGGTGCAGCAGCATTCAACCCGCTGACTATGCCTGGCTACCCACCATTGAAGAAGTACTTTGACTCCGTAGCCGACATACTTGCAGTACACGACACCACCGAGTTCAACGTTGAAAAAGCCAACGGTTTGCTTGAAGGTGCAGGTTTCTCCAAGGACGGCGATGGCAACTGGGTAGACGCCCAGGGTAATGGCATCAACTGTGAGATCATTGGATTCAGCCCGTGGGTGGACCTCGGTCCTATCACTGCTGAGCAGCTGCGACGTCAAGGCATAAATGCCTCCTACTCACAGCCGCCCGATGCTTCTTCACGAATGGCTGAAGGTAACTTCGAATGTCTGATGTTCGGACACGGCGGATCGGTCCGTGACCCTTACTTCACAATGAAGCTTTACCAGTCAGCATCAGTAAACATTCCTGGTGGTCACCAGGTTAACTTCTACCACTGGGAAAACGAGCGGTGGGACGAACTTACTGACGAAGTAGCGAAGACTCACCCTGACGACATCGACAAGATGCAGGAACTGTGGCACGAAGCCATGGAAATCTGGATCGGTGAACTTCCGGACGTACCAGTCCTCGAGTTCTACCACCGTATCGTCATGAGTGAGAAGCGCTGGACAAATTGGCCTCTAGGTGGACAGACCGACGGTTACGTGAACGAGGCCTCGTGGCACCTCACGTGGGGTATGGTTCTGCATGCACTTACGGCTAAGTAGCGAGACTCTAGTAGTTTTTGCTACTTGAGATAAATGACGCGAACGGAGTGCCCCGCCAATTTGGCGGGGCACTCCTAGTTAACGACAACTTTGAAATGGTGCGTTAGGTTATCCTTCAGTTTATGCATCAATCTGTAATAAAACTGAGAACATCATCTGATTCAAAATCGGGGTCGGGTTGTCTTTGGAACTTACGTTTTTCCCAAAGATTCCTATTTGTAGTGCTGCTTAGTACGCTACTTTTATCTTTTGGGTGTAGCTCGGAGCAACAACCATCGGTCGATGGTGAGTCAGTTGACGAAGAGGGCCTACGGCTCATAACTCGACCGGGTGCCATATACACCATTGATGATCTTGTAGCTGTTGGTTATAAGAAAAACAAGCAGTTCGAGGTGGATCAGGTTCCAGGCGCAAATGATATTTGGTACGGCTTTTTTCAACAGAAAGATATTGAGGTCCGTTTTTATGATTCGCACGCTTCGGCTCTAGAATTTGGGGTTGAGCCGGCTGAAGAGGTGATTGCCAAAAAAGCCGGTCAGCGTGATTTTTTGATACCTGTGGTCAACCTATATCCTGCATACGCTGTGGTTGGGAATACAGTTATGCTGTGTGAACGCCAACTTTCCACATGTGAGGCGTTGATTGAATCATTGAACTGAATGTCGCGAATGAAATTGTTCGTTAACCAAAAAGCCCGGCCATCAAGAGGCCGGGATTTTTAGTTAATGTGTTTGCTTACTGATGTTATACAGGGTCTAAGAGAGCCAGTAAGTTATTGCAATTCTCAAACGCCTGGGAAGACTCATCTCCTTCGCAGAAAAGAATCATGTTTCCACGAATGACGTATTCAAGATACCGAGCGGAATATGAACAGCCTGAATGAGGGGTACCGGCTGCCCTGCTGCATTTCCTGCGGTCTTTTTCACCCTCTTCCCACAGGACTTCATCACCGATCACTACCGCATCATCGCCAGTTATCGAGTCGGCGTAGAGTGTGCCTTGTTCGATTGCATCCTCATGTGTGGCGTAGAAGCGGACTTCATAGTCAAGTTTGTTGTAGATAACATTTCTCGCATCAGTCGCACCCGGAAGCTCATCAACGTCGTATTTCTTGACGATCTTGACTCCGGAGGGTTTTATACTTTCTATGTCTTCGATTGTGTAGGCGCGTTCACCCGCAAGCACACGTTGGATGGATGACTCAGCCTCACTGTTGGAACTGCCGCCACATGCGGAAGTTAATGCAATGATGAGCGCTAATACCCATCCGATTAAAAACGTTGTAATTGGTCGATTTAAAGCGGATTGGTTCGACATCACCTATTGCACCACTGACATTAAGTCAGCACATGCCTGGTGCGATGTAATGGAGTCTTTTCCTTGGCACATCATGATCATGTTGCCAACAACCACGTAGTCAAAGTACTTCGGATTGTCACATTTTCCAGAATGATGACCACCATTCCCCGCGCATTGTCTGCGATCTTTAAGTCCCTCGTCCCATCGTTGGATATCTTTGAGAATGACAGCATTAGCCCCTGTGGCTTCATCGGCGAAGTCAACTCCGGTGCTCATGGCTGTCGCGTGGTCCGCGTAGAAGCGTACCTCGTACTCAACTCTTGCGTAAGGGTCAGTACCGTAAAAGCCATAAATTGCAGCGATCGCGTCGTCTAGGCCTTCGACATCGTAGTCGTCATCCAGTTTGAAGTTGGTCGCGTTTTTGATGTCATCAGCAGTGTATATGCGGTCCGTATCATCGATTTTTGCGATAGGTCCGTCCGATTCTGAAACCTCTCCATCTCCACCACTGCCACATGCGATCGCAACAACTGCTAACGCTATTACCGCGAACAGCAGAAACGGCAACTGGAACGTGCCACTCTTTCTCTGTTTCATAAGAAGCTCCCCGTTATAAGCGCGAAACCCACCGCAATCGTAGTGTTGAAAAATGTAACGTGCGGTAGGTACGTCCAATATACCTTTTTATGGCTCGCTAGTCATCTCGTAATATTTCGATACTGTCATTATGCACCGTTCCCGCGCAACAGTGAGATTAATGGAGCACAGTGGTCAAGTGCGTGTTCCGAAGTTCTTCCTTCGCAAAGTATTACCACGTTACCGAAGATTACATAATCCCCGTACCGAGAGTTTTGGCTTCCTCGAGATCCTCCTCCGACGATCATTCTTCTATCTCGTACCCCTTCGCTCCATAGTGCATCGTTTGAGCTAAGTGATGCGTTTGCCCCTGAGGCATCTTCAGCAAATGGTGTCCCTTGTTCCACTGCTGACTTGTGGTCTGGATAGATGCGTATTTCATAATTCAAGCTGTTTAAACCAGGTGGGCTCCAGAATCCAACATAAGCAGCTTCGGCTCCTGTGAGGCCGTCCACGTCATATGTTTTTCCCCGCTTCCAGCCGGCGTTTTCTAAATCTTCTATGGTTAGGACTCTATCGATGTTTTCAATTTTTGCAACCGACGATTTCAACTCAGCCACTTCAGAGTTTGAAGTGCATCCTAAAATGACCGAGGCGGGAAATAAGGTTGGTAACATTAAAAAGCTAACGAAAATCGCTCTTGCATTACTCATTTGCTATCAATTCGGTTGCCAGTAATCCGCATCGCTCGACAGACTGGGTTTTATCTGCACCCTGACAGAGCATAACGACATTGCCAAATATGGCGTAACTACCGAATTTCGAACAGATTCCACTTCGAGCACCACCACCGACTCCACTGCCACAGGCCATTCGTCGATTCTTTACTCCTTCCTTATAGGTTGCATCGCTTTTGCTCAAAATAGCTGTTTCGCCAGAGCCTTCGATGGCTGGCGCTGTACCGAGATCGACTGCCTCCTGGTGCGATTTGTAAAACCGTACTTCATATTCGTAAGGATCACCACCTGGTATCCGCAAGAATCCATAGCTGACGTCTGAAGAGCCTGTGAGGCCTTCAGTTGAGTAATTACTAGATTCTTTGAATGTTGTCTGGAGCAAGTCATCTAATGTGAAGACTTGCCCGGGATCACTTATTTGCGAGAAGTTTTCTTCTTCGTTTGCAGCTGACGCACAGGCGCTGACAGCAAAAAGCAAGAGTACCAGCGATACGAGTTTTAGCAGTTGTTTGTGTAAATGTTGTGCTATCCAAATGTTCAATGATTCCGTCTCCAAAAAAGTTGTGATTAGCGTACCAAATATTATGGTTGGAACCGACAGGAACGATAAACTCTTTTGGTGAGGACTGGCCCCATGTGTTATTCGATTGCCAATACAGTTCATTTTCACTGAGGGGGCCGNTGTCTCACACTTGGGTGTTTTTTCAGNGTTAGTATTTACTGNCTTGGGAAATCGAACCTCTTGAGCCCNGTGGTATTTTAGTTTTCGGAGGAGTTGANTATTGCATATTCTGATAACTTCGGCGGCGTCAGCGACAGCCCATGTCATAGCTGACTCACTTGCTGATAATCATATGATCCGCCTGACTGATCTTTCGCACAATGCAGACGGTGAAATGATTGCTAATGATCTTGACCATGGGCGTTTGACTGATGATCTGGTGTCGGGTGTTGACGCGATTATCAATATCGGTTTCGAGGGCCAGACTGGCACAGATACCCATTTGATGGATTATCACACGCGGTGTGCTTACAACCTTCTCTATGCTGCGGCTGGTGCTGGCGTATCGCGATTTATCAATATCAGCACCCTGCGCTTATATGAAAACCATGAAGAAAATCTTGTAGTCACGGAGCGCTGGCGTACCGATCCATCTGCCGAGGATGTCGCTATTTTAGGAGCGCACATGACCGAAGTAGTTTGTAAAGAATTCGCCAGGGATAGGCTGATTGATGTGGTTAATCTTAGATTTGGTTGGCCGTTTGTTGAAACTGTCTTGCCAGATTCTTCTCATACGGCCATTACTACACATGGTCTGGTAGCTGCAACCGTAGCTGAGTCTTTGCTCAGTGATCAACTAGCGCCCTGGCAGGATGTCCACGTGCAATCACCAGTAAAGCATCAGCGGTTTATTACTACTACAGCAGCAAGAATATTTCCAAACTTAGCAGATAGGTTAGCACTGTGAAAATTTTGATACTTGGTGGAAATGGAATGCTTGGTCCATGGGCAGTTCGTGCAATGAAAGGCCGGCATGAAATATTGCTGACGGATATCAATGAACCCCACCCCGACTATAAGGGTGATTACCTTCAACTTTCTGTAGCTGATGTCGATGGTGTGGTCAAAGCCGCTGAGGGCATGGATGTGATTGTCAATTTGTCTGTTTTGAGACCACATAGACAGCTTGCCTTTGACGTGAACACGATGGGTAATTACGCCATTATGGTTGCTGCTAGGGAACACGGAATCAAACGTGTAATTAACTCTGGACCTCACTATCAAATGGCTGGGGAGCAGTATGAGAATTGGGATTTTGATTTGAATCCTGACATGCCACCTGCGGCAGGCACACGTCTTTACGCTCACACAAAGGCTCTAGGTCAGGAAGTGTGCCGAGTGTTTAGTCAGCGCCACGGGATACAGGTGATAACTCTTTTGTATTACAACATGAAGCATTCTTGGGATCTTAGTGGCATGGAGCCAGGAGGACCTCAGTATCACCAAGATATGATTCCCTACAGTACGGCGTGGCCTGATTGTGGTACGGCAGTGCAGGCTGCTGTGGAAGTTCCGGAAAATCGTTTGGCCACTCGTTGTGAGACATTTTTCGTTTTTCCGGACTTGCCTCATGGAAAATTCAACAATGAAAAAATCAAGCGGGTTTTGGGCTGGAAACCGAGATACCAAGTCGAGGGATTGTGGAATAAGGAGTTTCGCACTCCCCCTGATAATCTACATGGAGCGTTTTAAGGTACCTGCTCCAGGATAGGCGAATAGATTTTATATGTAGAGCTTAATCGGTTTGCCTACAGGTCTTTGATCTCGCTGACGATCTTCTCTACAGAGTTTTTGGCATCGCCGAAAAGCATTTGAGTTTTTTCCAGAAAAAACAGTTCGTTTTGTACTCCTGCGAAACCTGATGACATTGAACGTTTCATCATGATCACAGATTGAGCCTCGTCAACATTCAAGATTGGCATCCCGTAGATAGGGCTTGATTTGTCGCTGCGAGCAGATGGATTAGTGACGTCATTGGCACCGATGACCACAGCGACGTCTGTACTACGAAACTCACCATTGATTTCGTCTAGATCCTTTAATTCATCATAAGGAACATTTGCTTCTGCAAGAAGAACGTTCATATGACCTGGCATGCGTCCCGCGACGGGGTGAATAGCGTATCTAACGGTAATTCCTTTGAGTTTAAGCAGATCAGCCAGTTCTCTTACCTGGTGTTGTGCCTGTGCCACTGCCAGTCCATAACCAGGTACAAAAATTACTGATTGTGCATAGGCCAACATCATAGCGGCGTCCTCAGGCAATATCGATGTGACTGGGCGCTCGTCATCCCCAACTGTGCCCGTGGCTCCGTCTTCAACGCCGAATCCGCCGAGCATTACGTTCATAAGTGACCTGTTCATTGCTTTGGTCATAATTCTTGTCAGAATTAGTCCTGATGCTCCAACAAGTGAACCTGCGATTATGAGGATGTTGTTTCCTAGAACAAATCCTGTGGCAGCCCCGGCAATGCCTGAATAGGAGTTTAGCAAAGCTATAACCACTGGCATGTCCGCTCCGCCGATTGGAATTACTATGAGAATTCCTAACGCCACAGCCATTATGGCTGCAGCNANAAATGTGCTGATCGAAGGGTCTATGACGAACCATNCTGCCGAGGCGATCATGCTNAGTAGTAAGAAAATATTTATAACGTTTCGAATNGGAAGTAACAANGGNCTNGTAGGCACAACACCTTGGAGCTTTCCGTATGCAATGAGGCTNCCAGTCAGNGTTGCACCACCTACGATNACGCTCGCCATGATTGTTACCGAAACATCTTGTGGTATTAATTCGTCTAGATCGATTAGGCGTATTAATTCTCCGGCTGCCACAACAGCGGAAGTTGCTCCACCTAAACCGTTGAAAATTGCCACGAGTTGCGGCATGGAAGTCATTTGGACTTTTCTGGCAGAGTAGGCACCAATACCAGAACCTATGATTACACCAACTAGAATCCACTCCCATGATGCAATGTCATTGCTGATAACTGTTGCGAGTACTGCCAATAACATTGCAAGTGCGGATAATCTGTTCCCGTTTCGGGCTGTGGCAGGGGAACCAAGACGCTTCAGCCCTAGGATGAAAAGAATCGCCGAGACTATATAGGCGATGCCCGCTGCGTTTAAATCGAATAATGCCTCGGTGCTCATGAGTTGTTTCCGTCGGAACGCTTGAACATTTTCAACATTCGGTCAGTGACCATGAATCCGCCGACTACATTGATCATTGCTAACCCAACCGCGATTGCTCCTAGTATTTGACTTATCAACCCATCTGCTTTGCTGGCGACAAGTAAAGCTCCCACGATCACGATGCCGGATATAGCGTTAGATCCGGACATTAATGGTGTGTGCAGCGTTGGCGGAACCTTGGTAATTACTTCATAACCAATGAAAATCGCAAGTACGAATACAGTTAGCGCTACTATCAGCGTTTCAAGATCAAACATCTACTCCAAAACTCCCTTCATCTCGCTTCAGGATTTTGCTGTCGAGGATTGAGTTCAATAGTTGGCAAAATTTTACGAGTTGAATTTATGTCGAACTTCCCCAAGATGCACGAGGCAGGTCGCATCTATGACGTCATCCTCTAAGTTTAAATTCAGCGTTCTATCTTTTTTGTCGATGATCAGATCCAGCAACGCCATAACATTCCTCGAATAGAGTTGGCTTGAATGAAATGGCATTGAACTTGGCACGTTTATTGGTCCATGGATAGATACGCCGTTCATATTAATGATCTTTCCCGGTGTTGTACCTTCGACGTTTCCTCCAGATTCGGCAGCAAGGTCGATCACTACACTACCTGGCCGCATCGCCTCGATCATTTCTGTTGTGATTAATATCGGTGCAGGCCGCCCAGGGATTGCAGCGGTTGTGATCAGTGCATCTACGTCGGCAAGATGTTCCTTGATGAATAAACGTTGACGATGTTGCTCGTCTTCGGTCTGCTCCCTTGCATAACCCCCAGATCCCTCAGCATCTTCAGATTTTGGTGGGTGGATAAATTTAGCGCCCAGGCTTTCTACCTGTTCGCCAGCTGCGGCTCGTACGTCAAAAGCTTCTACAATTGCGCCTAGACGACGCGCCGTGGCTATTGCTTGCAGTCCTGCGACGCCGGCGCCCAGAACTAAGATTTTTGATGGAGGGATTGTTCCCGCTGCCGTCATCATCATAGGTAAATATTTACCTAAGGCATTCGCAGCAAGGAGAGCGGCTTTGTAGCCCGATATTGATGCTTGTGATGATAGGGCGTCCATTCGCTGTGCTCGAGCGATGCGCGGAACTAATTCCATTGCGATAGCCGTGGCACCCGCTGATGCAAGAATTGACATATTTGAGGCATCGTTGCGGGCGTTGAACATACTCACTATCAGGCACCCAATTTTTAGCGCATTTATTTCATCGGCTGTCGGCGGTTGGACATGAACGAAAACATCAATCGATTTGCTCACTTCGATTGCTGGTACTGTTTTCGCACCCGCTTTTGCATACGCTTGATCCGGAAATCCTGCAGCAATGCCGGCGCCGTTTTCTATGAAGACCTCGTGGCCTGTTTTAACTAGTCGTTCGACCGTCTCCGGAACAAGCGCTACGCGGGACTCATTGGAATCGGATTCCCGCAAGGCACCAATCTTCATCCATTACTCCGATCGAGGCTAATTTTGAATGCAGGCTAATTGGCTGCCGAGTATTCCCTGATGTTATATGCCAATAGCGTGTACTTGAAATAAAAAAAACGTGAATAAATAGAGTTTAGGGTCGTACTTTGGTGCGGTCTAGTGTGAGGTAATTTATGGTGGTCATACTGTGTGTAACCACCTACTTGGCTCTTAGCCAGTTTTGATAAAGGAAAAAGCGATGTATCTGATCAGACGTGTATATGAAGTTAAGCCTGGGTTGGCCCGAAAGGTAGCGTCCCTTGTACAACGACAAGGTGATATTTATACAGCGGCTGGACAACGCTCTAAAGTGCTTGTGTACTTCAATGGTGGCACAGTTCCCGGGCACAACAATCGAGTGTATATGGAGTGGACTGATGAAACAATTGAATCTCCTATGAGGGAAGGTTTGGATCTCCCCAAAGAAGCTCTCCAAATTGGAGCAAATGTTCGTGAGCTTATTGAAGATCAATACATAGAATTCTTTGAGATGATGATTCCAGCTAAGATGCAAGAGGAATAAATAGCTATTGTCAGCAAGTCCGATTAGAAAGCAGCGTGTGTAATTTGAAGATCAAAGAGATAACCGCTTTTCCAATACGAATCCCTCATGGGCATGATGTAGAAGAAGGGAAAGAGCGTCCTCCAGTAATTGATTTTGGAGATTATTTTGTTGATGAACAGGCGTTTACGTCAATCTATTCTAAGCACCATGAAACAACTGTAATCAAAATTGAGACCGATACAGGAGTTGTCGGTTGGGGCGAGGCACAGTCTCCTGTGTCTCCTCGTACAACTCAAGTTATTGTCGAGGATCTCGTGCGTCCTTTGATTCTAGGACGAGATCCATTCGATATCGAGGCAATCTGGACACGTAATTACGGAGCGATGCGTGAACGTGGCCATCCGACCGGTTTTTACGTCGATGCTATTGCCGGCACGGATATAGCACTTTGGGACATAGTGGGTAAAGTGGTTGGTAAGCCAGTTCATAAATTGGCTGGAGGCCGTTATAGAGACAAAGTCTTGCTTTACGCAGGTATCGGAGGTACCGATCCTGAAAAAGTCGCAGATATGGCTGAGGAGCATGTTGGTTACGGATACAAAGCACTCAAGTTGCACCTGCTTTTGGATGCAGAGGGTGTTGCTGAAATCGCCCGTGCCGTCCGTAAACGTGTAGGTCCCAGCATTATGCTGATGTGCGATGTTCACATGCGGCAGTCTGTTACAAGCGCTATTAAGCTTGGAAGAGATCTTGAGAAACTTGACTTCACTTGGCTAGAGTCACCGTTGGTCCCGGACGATATACCTGGGGCCGTGGCACTTTGTGAGGCACTTGATATGGCTGTGGCAATAGGGGAATGGAGTCGTACCCGATATGAAATGCGTGAGGCCTTCGAAAGGCGCGCATATGACGTCGTGATGCACGATATAGCTCGCACTGGGATTACAGAAGGTCATCGAATAGGTACGATTGCTGATACTTACAACATTCCTGTGGCACCCCATGTGGGTGGCGGAGGAATACTGTCTGTTGCGGCTACTGTCGAGTACTCAGCATCTTGCTCAAATTTTATGATCATGGAGTATTCACACCATGCCAACGACTTCAAGAATGCTATTACATCAATTAACTATGGTGCTACCAACGGTTATTTTGAAGTGACTGATAAGCCGGGACTGGGCATAGAGATCGATCAGTCGTTAGTTGAGAAATACCTGGTCAGCTAGCAAAGGTTTTTCGACAGGTCAGGAGGCAACGTGGCTGATTATGAACCACCATATGTTTTGGCGGTAGATGTCGGCAGTTCAGCAGTCAAGGCAGGGCTCTTTGATTCGCAGGCGCGCAGTGTCGAAGACACAGAGGTGTCGGTTGCCCACAAACAACGAGTCGCGTCTGACGGAACATCTGAAGAAGCTGCTGGGCAGATTCTCAGAGCAACTGAAAACGCGATGGACCTGGTATTGGAAAAAGCAGGGAGACTCGCCGATGAAATTGTTGGGGTCGGATTCGACTGTATGGCAAGTACTGTGCTAGGGGTGGACGCTGAAGGCACCCCTGTGACTCCCGTTTATACGTATGCAGACACCCGATCTGCATACGACGTTGAACGACTTAAAGAAGAACTTAACGTTCCGATTATTTATGACCGTACAGGTACTAATCAGCATACTTCATATCTTCCAGGTCGAATTCGCTGGTTGCGAAGAACTAATAAGGAACTTGCTGTTAATATCGATAGATACGTAGACGTTTCAACGTATATGTATTCGCGTTGGTTTGGACGACAAAACATTAAGGCGAGCTACTGTGTTTCATCGTGGAGCGGATTGCTCAATCGACACGATCTCGATTGGGATCACGGGCTACTGGGGCGACTAGGTATAGATGCAACTAGTCTCCCAGAACTGGCACCATGGAATGAATACGAGACAGGGTTAGCTGCGGAATACGCCAAACGTTGGCCGTTTTTAGCGCAGATTCCATTTTTTCTTGCTGTGGGCGACGGAGCTGCAGTTAACGTTGGAACGGGATGCATTGATGACACCAAGGTGGCATTAACGGTGGGAACGACGGGCGCAATGCGAGTCCTGAGCGAAAACCCGACTCCTGAAGTTCCGACAGGTCTTTGGGCTTACAGACTAGGAGCAAACCGAACTCTCTTAGGAGGCTCATTTTCTGAAGGTGGCAATGTGGTTCAATGGGCGCTTGATAATTTGAATTTGCCCCCTATAACCGATTTGAATCAAGAATTGATCAAACTTGAACCTGCTGGCCATGGAATTAGCGTTTTACCTTTTATAGCTGGTGAACGAGCAACTGGATGGTCGACATCAGCATCTGGTGTTTTCGAGGGCATACGTGTTTCTACTAAACCGATAGAGATTCTCCAGGCATTGTTGGAGTCAGTTGCATATCGCTTTGCACTCGTAG
>NYZY01000036.1 GCA_002687335.1 Chloroflexota bacterium | reverse complement strand
TACGACAGGTGGGATTGACAACTCTCCCACTAGTAGTGGTAACCTCCATGGACACCACTAAATGTAGTGGTTGGCTGTGTCCGCAGCCACTCGGTGCCGTGTTCAACATTTCGCCTAGGTTCCCTGCTAAGACTCAGGTTACCGGCTGTGATTTTGGGTTCGTTCCACCCTAGCGTTTGTGGACAATAATATGACAGGCGCTTTTAATTCATGCATTGCCCGTTCTGTGGAAATAATGAATCCCGCGTAATCGATTCACGAGAATCGACAGATGGTGTACGCAGACGGCGAGAATGTATTCGCTGTGAACTTCGTTTTACTACTTATGAGCGGGTTAACTCCATGCCACTTATGATCTCAAAGCGAGATGGGCGGCGTGAAGCGTTCTCACGGGACAAACTTGCGAGATCACTGCAGACAGCCTGTGCCAAACGCCCACTGGAAATCGGAGCCATTTCTAAGATCGTTGTCGATATAGAAAACGAGTTGCACAAGTTATCAAAAGTTGAAATTGAGGCTCGTGTGCTTGGTGAGATGTGTGTTGAACGATTAAAGATATTGGACAGGGTTGCATACATTAGGTTCGCATCGGTATATCGAGATTTCAAAGATGTTGATTCCTTTACAAAAGAAGTAGAGGCGCTAACCCATCCTGAATCTAACAATGGAACCAAAAGCCAATTACGACTCATAGAAGATGATGTTCCACGTTTGGCACAACGAAATCGGCGGCGAATGGCGAAGCATACCTAATGGCTTCGGTGTTCGGTAAAACCCACGAAACTCCTAATAAAGCGACAAAATACAAACATCCTTAAGTCCAAGAAAAGAAGATCGAATAATCAATGACTACCACGCACGACAAACCAGTGAACACCAACGGCACCGCAACAGAATTTATTCCAGCCGTAATTTCAGAAAATGCTGACGTAGTTTTAGAAAAGCGTTATTTACAAAAAAACGAAGCAGGTGAAATTATCGAAACTCCTGCTGGCATGTTTAGAAGGGTAGCTAAGGCACTGGCCTCACCGGAATTCAAGTATGAAAAGACACCGGATGAGGTAGCCCAACTGGAAGAAGGTTTCTTCCAGGCAATGGCAAGCTTAGAGTACCTCCCAAATTCACCAACAATGATGAATGCGGGCACAGGAGCAGGAACACTCTCAGCATGTTTCGTACTCCCTCTTCGCGACAGCATGGAGGGGATCATGGGAGCAGCACATGATGCTGCAATGGTCCAAAAATTTGGAGGAGGAACAGGTTTTGCACTGTCAGAACTTAGGCCAAAGGGGGCCGGAATTGCTACGACCCACGGCAAGGCTTGCGGTCCAATAGGGGTACTTCGCCACCTGTCATCTGTTTCTACCCTGGTTACACAAGGGGGTAAGCGAGACGGTGCCAATATGGCGGTTATGGATGTACACCACCCAGATATTCTGGAATTCATTGACTGTAAACAGGTTGAAGGTGAAATTCACAACTTCAACATTTCCGTCGGTGCATCGGATGAGTTCATGCAAGCGGTAAAGGACGGAACAACATATCCACTCCGCGCGCTTTCTGATCCTTCTGACCCAGAAAGCAAGATGTCCGAAATCGACCGACTCGACGCCCGTGAAGTCTTCAGCAAAATCGTACAAGGAGCATGGCGGAACGGTGAACCCGGTATGATCTTCTTGGATGAAGTCAATCGTAACAGCCCGGTAATACACCTAGGGCGTATCACCGCAACCAACCCATGTGGCGAACAGCCATTATTGCCTAATGAATCTTGCAACCTCGGTTCAATTGATGTTGCAAAGTTCATTGAGGGAGACAAAAACGGTGTAACCCAAATCAATTGGGACCGGCTTGCTCAAACAGTCCGACTTGCAACTCGCATGCTCGATAACGTTATAGACGCCAACAAATATGCAGTTGAAGCGATTGAGTCGATGACTCATGCCACTCGTAAATTAGGCTTGGGCCTAATGGGATTCGCAGACATGCTTGTTCAATTAGGCATTCCTTATGACACCGAAGAGGCCGTTGAGCTTGGACGTAAACTGATGGCGTTCATACGAGACAACGCCGATGCAGAATCTCTAGCATTGGCAGAAGAACGCGGAGCATTCCCTGCCTGGCATGACTCCGAAGCAGCTCAACGAGGTGATAAGCCATACAGAAACGCCTGTCGATTAACTGTGGCTCCAACGGGAACAATTTCTATGATCGCGGGTGCGTCAAGTGGCATTGAGCCAATCTTCTCTCTAGCTTTCCGCAAGCAAAACATCCTTGAAGGACAAACTCTCTATTACGTCGATAAAAATTTCGAACGAATTTCTAAAGAACGCGGGTTTTACAGTGATGATCTGCTCGAACACCTGTCAAATGGGGGATCGTTGCAAGATCGAGAAGACGTACCTGACGATATCAAACGCCTATTCCACGTTGCGTCGGATATTTCGCCACGTGATCATGTTCTTATGCAAGCCGCCTTCCAAGAGAGTACCGACGCCGGAATCTCCAAAACAATCAACTTCCCAAATGAGGCAACGGTGGAAGATGTTGAAGACGCTTACCTATTAGCGTGGGAAACTCGTTGTAAAGGCATAACGGTATATCGGGCCGGTTCGCGAGAAAAAGAAGTCCTCACCGCAGGAACATCTGATGATGCCAAAACGGATCTTGAAAGTTCTGCCATAGATGAAGGACTTCCACAATACATCACTCCCTCCGAGCGACCAGCGATGCTCAACGGAATAACCCGAAGAGTACGTACAGGTCGAGGAAATTTGTTTGTAACCGTCAACATGGCAAACGACAATAGACCGTTCGAAGTATTCGCAACCCATGGTAAAGCCGGGGGTAACGATGCAGCAATGGCAGAGGCGGTTTCTCGCATGGCGTCACTTGCCCTTAGATCTGGGATCAATCCTGTCGATGTTTCCGAGCAACTACGAGGCATCACAGATGTCCCTGCATGGGATGAAGGAGAAATGATTCGATCAGTGCCAGACGCTATCGCATCAGTTCTCGATCGAATCAACCGAGAATCAACTGCCCTCCCGGCCCAGGAAGAACTAAACGACCGTGAATCCAGTCAGGCTGGGATGTTTGATCCTCCATCGCCGAAAGAACTCGGGATGCCTACAGCACAACCAATACAAGTGATCGAACAACAAACAAAAGTAACTGTTCCCGTTGGAACGTCCGCAGCAGACTTATGCCCTGAATGTTCATCGGCTGTTGCGCACGTGGAAGGTTGTCTCAAATGCTTCTCTTGTGGATACAGCAAATGTTGAGTAAGCAAGCAATACATGTCAGATCAAGCAATCCTTACAGCCTGAGTTAAGGATTAATCTCACAGGTTCAACAACATCTGTGACCTACACTACTTCTTGATTTACATGAATGAGTTAAGGTTAAATATCAATTTATATCTGTGACGCATAACCTTCCACGATGTGTTCGATACTTATCCGTAATGGCGGTCCAAATCTCGGTATATGACAGACAAACCTCTACTGGCAGTAACTATCGGCGACCCCTCGGGCATAGGGCCTGAAGTCGTAGCAAAATCGCTCCAAAATCGCTCTATCTACGCGTTGATACAACCTGTATTGATCGGATCAGCTTTTTGCGTACAAAAAGCACTCAATGACATCAACTCTCCAGACACAGTAATTGAAGTAAGTTCTACTTCAGACGTCAAAGCAAAACCAGGATTGATTGAAGTGATTTCGCCTGGCGATTGGGAAGGAACCAAATTTCCAACAGGCAAGCATGATGCTGGATCTGGATCTGCATCACATCTGTGGGTTGAAGAAGCAGCGAAAATGTGCATGTCGGGACAAGTAGCAGGCATGGTAACCGCACCCGTAAATAAAGAGTCGTGGTTTATGGGCGGAAGTACAGACACCGGACATATGGAAGTGTTCAAACGCCTTTCAAAATCAAATTACGTAGCCACAATGTTAGTCAGCGGGCCATTGCGATGCATGCATCTATCAACGCACAAATCGCTAATAGAGGCCTGCAAATACGTTACAACCGAAAACATCATCACAGCATTGCAACTAACACATGAAAAATTTAAAGACTGGGGTTTTAAAAATCCCCGCATAGCCGTTGCAGCCCTCAATCCTCACGCCTCGGACAACGGTTTGATCGGCGACGAGGAAGCACGGGAAATATCACCAGCTATCAAGATCGCGAGCGAAAAAGGATTAAACGTAACCGGACCACACCCTGCAGACACAATTTTCAATCAAGCCGCTAATGGCAAACATGACGTCGTTTTAGTTATGTACCACGATCAAGGCCATATCGCCATCAAGGTTTATGGAGCGGAAGAGTCTGTAACAGTCAATCTAGGGCTGCCTTTTCTGCGCACCTCCGTCGATCACGGAACGGCGTTCGATATAGCAGGAAAAGGCATTGCGGATGAGACCAGTATGATTGAGGCTCTCAAACTTGGAGCCTCGCTGGCATCACGTAGAGGCCTTCATACCTGATCAGACAGCAGAATTCTGGTTCATTTCTAACTAACTCCACCGACGGGTAGACGTATAATCTGAATATGGGTCAACTTGACTTGACCCCATGTAATTTTAACATCAGGTACACAGCGCAAAGTAAAGATGGCTTTTTAACATGCGATTAGCATTTATTGGTGGCGGAGTAATGGCAAGAGCCATCATCGCTGGTTTAAAAAACGCCGGTATTAACGCCGACGTCATTGTCGGAGAACCTCTTGAAATTCAGCGCAAATCACTCCAAGACGATCTCAAGGTCAAAACAACCTCGAGCAACAAGGATGCGGTATCAGGAGCCGACATTGTCGTAATTGCAGTCAAACCACAACAGCTTGATGCGATACAAGCAGACTTGAAAAGCAGTCTTTCCGAAGGCCAGACAGTACTGTCAATTATGGCGGGCGTAAAGATACATACCATTGGCTTAAAGCTTGAGCACAAGAAACTGATTCGAGTTATGCCAAACACCCCCGCCCAAATCCGCCAAGGTATTTCTGCATGGACGGCCTCAAAAGAAGTTGACCGACCTACGCTTGATTTTGTCAGGACTATGCTCGAGGCGATCGGAGATGAAATAAGATTTAGCGATGAGAAGCACATCGACATAGCAACGGCGCTAAGCGGAAGTGGGCCAGGATATGTATTCGTATTTATCGAGGCATTAACCGATGCTGGTGTCGAGTTGGGGCTCCCTGTTCAAACAGCACGTGATCTAGCATCGCAGACAGTTCTCGGCAGTGCTGCTCTCCAACGCGAATCAGGTCAGCACCCCGCCGAGCTACGAAACATGGTTACCTCCCCTGGGGGAACCACCGCTGCGGGTCTGGCATCACTTGAAAACGGTGGTTTCAGGGGAATAATCGCCGACGCTGTAAGAGCGGCTTTCGAACGAGGCGAAGATCTGGCTGGCGGCAAGTGAGTAATGAACTACTTGCATATATCGGTTGGCTACTCAGAATTTATGGATACCTGATCGTTGCCAGAGCATTGACTTCTTGGTTTCCTGATGCCCGACGTCACCCAATCGTTCAATTGCTATACCAAATCACTGACCCGATCATGGTCCCTGCTTCACGTTTCATACCCCGGATCGGAATGATAGATATCAGTCCTATGATAGTGATACTGATATTATTTTGGATCTCACGCCAGCTTACCGGAGCTACAGGCGATTTTTGATTTGTCCCACAGACAGACCTTCGACTTTTAGTATCTTATTACGTCCAGCGACACCGTGGATTATTGAAATTGCATCTTTAGAGATTCCCAAACATTTCGCAAGCAACCTAAGTAGTGCAGCATTAGCAGCTCCGTCAACGGGTGGCTCTTTCACACGTACCCCAATGTACCGTCTTCATCCCAACTTCCTATTTCTTCCCTAGAGGCTTTAGGCTGAAGCCTCACAGATATCTTGACAGATTTTCGCGACTTATCGGCACTTTGAATCATTTTATTTCACGGATCGTAACTTCACCCGAAGATACTGGCCAATCCCTTTGATTTTCGTCTCGGACTATCAGCCTGCCAAGTGAATCGACATCCGTTGCCAAGCCATTCAATTCAGGCAAAGGCCCAGGTTTACCATGGGCAACAGTTACTTCTCGACCTAATGTGGTCAGCTTCTCACGCCAGGCAGGCAGCACAGTCCCACCCGACAAAATATAGGAATAATGCCTATCAACTGAATGTATTAATGTTTCAAAAACTTCAGCAGCGATCAACNGTCCGATCCAGTTCAACACTTAAACTCGTAGATATTCCNCTNATTTCGGTGTGATCNANTGGATTGAGATTAACNTTCAATCCAATACCAATGACAGCAATCACCCCTNTAGNCTCAGAATCACTTCTAGAGATTGAAGATGGAACTGTNTNATTNGCTGATCCTGNCCCGGTTANGGACTCAGCTANNACNCCAGCAAGTTTTCTACCATTGATTTGCACATCATTAGGCCACTTAAGTCCAGATGTAAGCCCATAATTTTCAGTGACGTCAACACATGCTAGGGCAGCTATCATCAGCAACTCGGGCACCAGTGATAACCGCGGTTTAAGCACAATCGAACATAAAATATCTTCAGCGCCTTCTGAAATCCAAGAACGCTTGTAACGACCACGCCCAGCCGACTGCTCGTCGGCAATGATCACAGTGCCCTCTGGCGTACCTCCACGGGCCATTTCCCAAGCCAAATCCATCGTCGAAGGCACAACCGATAGATGCCTTATGACGGACCCGATACTTCCGAACGAACCCGCATATCTTTCAAAATCTATAACCGCGCTCCATTTTTGATATTTTTCTATCGCTCATAGTATCTGTCGAGATTCGAATTGATCACACTGAACAGTCGCAAGCGCAACCGCCATAGAAGTGATGGAAAACAGCATATCAATGGTAAGGAGCCTGAAGTACATACCTGCGATAATCCATCCAATCGCTAAACACGTCAGTGTTTGCCCGTATCTTGCACACATAATGGAGATGAGATGAAGAAAGCCACTACACAGACGCTTTATTACGAACACTCCCCAAATAACGCTGTGACAATGCAAGTCATGCCAGGTGAATGGTTCCAAGTGGAAACACAAATGAACCGCGGCCCAGATGCAAATCTAGTGCCTAACGATATTCGTGACCTATATAACCAGTACCGCTCCGATAATCAACCAATAGATAAGGGGAATGCATCGTCTGGTTGTATATACGTCGAGGGCGCCAAGCCGGGTGATCTACTAACTGTCCATATTAAAGACATAACGGTGCATCCTGTCGGCTGGACGCGATATAGCGGTTCAACCGGTGCAATGCCCGGCTATCTGGGGGTCTCAAACATAGGTCCACAATTCAGAGTATGCCGTATTAAAAACAACGAAATCATATGGAATAACAAACTTCGATTTCCCGTCGAGCCTATGCTCGGCGTTGTAGGGGTTGCCCCCAGCCGTGAAGCCCGACATAACGGTTGGGCTGGCGAATGGGGAGGAAATTTTGACATTCAAGAAGTCACAACCGGTGCTCAGCTCAGTATTCCCATTCACCACGAAGGAGCACTATTGCACATCGGAGATATGCACGCCAGACAAGGAGACGGTGAAATATGTGGCGGTGGTGGGATCGAAACCGGTGGCACAGCTACTATCAAAGTAGAACTGAGTGAGACGCCAACCGAAATGACCTGGCCTCGGATTGAAAATGATCAATACATAATGACAACAGCGTGTGAAAAACCCGCAGAAGATGCTTTCAGAATCGCCTTGTCAGAAATGATCTTATGGCTGGAAGCAAGTTACGAAATGAGCAGAGGCGAAGCATACATGTTTTTATCCCAGTGTCTGGAAGCCCGCGTAACCCAGTTCGTAAATCCAAGTTATACCTACATCGCAAAAGTAGCTAAAAAGTACTTGATCTAACGTTGAGATACTTATGAGCCCATCTATCAAAGCCATCCTTTTCGACGTCGGCGGCCCGCTAGATACATGTGTGATCATGGATCAAATGATCGATGATCAGATCATGTCATCATTCCACAAGCATGGAGTTGATATTTCCACTGATGAATACGCTGATGCAAACCGTTGGGCGATAGAAACATTTGCCCCAAACCCTTACCAAGCAATTATCTGGAGAATCTCTAAAGGCTCCCAGAAACTGGCCAGTGCAGTGGAATCGGAATTGTTGCAAACAGTGGATCATCGCAATGATGCTCGAGGGGGGTTCGAGCTGAGGGAGGGTATCCTGGAACTTATAGAGAACCTTTGGAATGAAAATTTTCTTTTAGGACTGGCCGCAAACCAGCCCGCAGGCTCTCTTAAAATAATGGAAAATCTCGGCATTCTGAAGTATTTCAAATATAAGGAAGTATCTGGTTCAACAGGTTTGCGAAAGCCTGACCCGCGTCTACTACTTGAGTCCTGTAAAGGTCTAGGGGTAAATCCCCAAGAAGCAATCATGGTGGGAGATCGGATTGACAATGATATTGTGCCAGCCAAAACTCTTGGGATAATTGCTATAAGGCTAATCTCCGGCCGCCATGCAAATCAGCAAGCTCGTTCTGGGTACGAACGGCCTGATGCTGACGTTCATGATGTCGAAGAATTAGAGCAAATAATTCGACACTTGGTAGCTCACCCTCCTAAAGCGTCCAATAACAGTTATCTGGAATAACAACCCTCCCTGGTAGATACAGAAAAGCTAAGTGATCAAGACCCGCCTGCTATGTGTTAACTAAGGAATTAGAATTCTTCGGAAGCTACAATTCAAGATACCCGACTGACATCACTCACCCCATACTCAACGAAGGGCTATCCCTGATGAACCATGACCGATCTAAGCATTTATTTGATAAAGCTACACACCTTGTAGCGGGTGGCGTATCCAGCCAAATACGGGTTTTAGAGCCGGCAGATGTTCCGCTTTTTTTTACACATGCAGCTGGTTCACGTATGTGGGACGCCGATGGTAACGAATATATCGATTACATCCAAGGCATGGGTCCAAACCTATTTGGGCATTCACCTGATTTCATTAATGCACAGGTCAATGAAGATATGAAAAAAGGTTACGTATTTGCCGGTCAATTTGAACGAGAACTAGAAGTTGCGGAAATGGTCCTAGACATGATCCCAATGAAAGATGCCACCGTCAGGTTTGCGTCTTCGGGCACGGAGATAGATCAACTGCTATTCCGGACCATGCGAGCATTCATCAACCGACCGAAGAT
>NYZY01000035.1 GCA_002687335.1 Chloroflexota bacterium | reverse complement strand
GCCGACGTTAACGATGTTATGTACAGCATGATGTCTGAGCCAGATTTATTAACGGAACTGACTACGCTGATGGGGCGTTTTCAGTATGAATCTAGTGGTGGGGATACGGCCGGAGCCCTAGAGAGTGAGACCAAAATCAGATCTATCGCTAAGCATGTCCCCGAGAATCGGCGGATTGACTTAATGATCGAAGCAGCTGCAGATGGTAGAGCTCATTCTGCAAAACGGGCGCAACTTTACCTTGACAGGGCGTTTGCTATGTACCGGGAGGATTACACGAGGGTTCATGTTATAGAGAAGGAAATTAAGGCTATCGGAGGCAGCCAATCTTCCGCCAGCTGATTTCATGCGAGTACTGCTTTGAGTTGATCGGTTGTGATATTCCCTCCGCTTGCGACTAAAACTACGCGTTTTCCCTTTAGTGAGTCTTTGATATTGAGGGCGGCGGCTAGAGACGCTGCACCAGCGTGTTCCACAAGCGATCTTGTAGCGTGAACGTAGTGTTTAATCGCCGCAGTGATTTCTGAATCTTGAACCAACAGGAATTCGTTTAACTTTTCACGCAAAATCCCGATTGGCAGGGGATATGCCGATTCAGTTGCTAATCCTTCGGCTGTTGTTGACATTGGATATATTTCGAATCGGCCAGAATTCCAGGCATGGAAGGCAGCGGGAGCGCTGGCGGATTGTACGCCTATAACATGTGTTGATGGAGAGATTGCGTTGGTAACTATGCATGCACCTGAGGCACCGGATCCAGCTCCAACGGGGACGATGAGCACGTCGATTTGATCCAAGTCGTCATAGATTTCTAAAGAGTATGTTCCTACTCCGGCAATAAGGGCTGGCTCGTTTGCAGGGCAGACGAATCGCATACCCTCGGTTTTCGCTAACTCCTCTGCTCGCTCTCTGGAACGTTCAACCACATCGCCGTGGAAAATGAGCTTTGCGCCCATTGCGGTTATTGATCCTGCTTTCACGGGGTTAGCACCTTCGGGAAGCACGATTGTGCAAGGAGCATTGAAAGCTTTGGATGCATAAGCGATAGATTGACCATGGTTACCCGAAGATGCCGTTACAAATCCTTTTGCCCTGTCTTTTTGGGGCGTCTGTGATACGAGATTGATCCCGCCACGGACCTTGAACGATCCCAAAAGTTGGAAGTTTTCATGCTTGACCCAAACATCAGCGTCGAGTAGCTCAGAAAGGATAGGGTAGCGTCTAAGTGGCGTCCGCAGGATATGCTTACCGGCGGTCAATTTTGCTTCGCGTATATCTTCTATGGCAGGTGCAGTCAGTGTGGTCATTGGGGTTTAATGTTGTGTGGATGTGAAATAAGGATTATATGGATGAGATCGGCACAAGCCATAGTTATTTGCAAGGAAATCGCACCTGAAACGACAATTGAGGAGTATTCTTCAAAACTTGACATATTTGCTCTAGTGATTTTTTTAGTCAGACCGCCTGTTACATATCACGTTTGCGTCGAAAAATAGACTATTGCCCAAGCTGGAAGTACAAGATCTTTCAAATTCCGAGGAAAATGTGACGGGGCCATCTCACTCGCCTGAGCCCAGTCATTTAAGTTTCTTTGAAAAAATCCAATCAGCGATACTCCACACGTTTGAGTCTCTGGAAAATCGGAACTTCAGGTTGTTGTGGTTCGGCATGGTCTTTTCCATGTGGGGCATCCAGATGCAGATGGTGGCTCGTGGAATACTCGTTTACGATTTGACGGGTGATTATACGATCACCGGTTTCGTTGGTATGGGTTTCGCACCAAGTCTTCTGGTGGTGTCTTTGTTCGGTGGAGTATTGGGCGACCGAATGGAACGCCGTTCTATTATCCAGACTGCACAACTGGTGAATGGGTTGTTGGCCGGTGTCGTGGGCATTTTGATCTTTTTGGACGTAGTTGTGTGGCAACATCTATTCGTAGTTTCAATGATTCAAGGTGCGATGTTTGCTTTTATGATGCCAGCGCGTCAGGCGGCCATACCGTCCTTGGTAAAGAAACACCAATTGGCTAACGCTTTTGCTTTGAATGCTATGGCTATGAGCATCATGTCTCTCGTAGCACCAGCCATGGCTGGATACGTATATCAGTTCATTGGGGCAGAAGTTGTTTACTTCGTTATCTGTGCCGTGATGGTTAGTGCGGTGGTTTTCACAAGCATGGTGCCTAAGATGTATCCATCGGACAGATCTATTAAAGACAGCGTTGTGCGTAATATGCTGGCCGGATTTAGATATATTGGGCGAAACAAGGTACTGCTTCAGTTGATGATATATAGCGTCATAGTAGCTTTGCTTGCAATGCCGTTCAGGATGCTCGTTCCGGCATATGCGAAAGATGTTTATAGGTCTGCTGGTTCAGAGGTTGGGATCCTCCTGACTGCCACTGGTCTTGGTGCTTTGGTTGGGTCAATTGCAATTGCTAATCTCAGGGAAGGGCATCACCGCGGTTGGGTTTTAATAGGGGGTGCAATTATTGCAGGACTTTCTCTGGCGCTGATATCAGGATTCCCTGTTTTTCTCGCTGGTGTGATAGCGATGGTTGGTACTGGTATTGGTGAACAAGCCCGATGGGCCCTCGGGCAAAGCGTGATGATGGAAAACTCTGCTGATGAATACAGATCTAGGGTAATGAGTGTTTTGATGATGACGTATGGCCTGATGCCTCTCGGCATGTATCCTCTGGGCTGGTCCATGGAGAAATTTGGCGCTCAGCAGGCTGTGGGCATCATAGCTGTCTTATTGATTGGCTTTGCGGTTCTAGCTGTTTTTCTGTTGCCAAATCTAAGACGGATAAAATAATCCGGAGGCACATATTCGTTAGAACTTTTTTCTAATGACCGCTGCCTGTGCAAAATAATCATAATCGATTGACTGGTTGTATCTCATGTCGGTAGAAATAGAAATGGTCTTTTTGCAAGCTGTAGATCACACTTGAATATCCCTACTGTTGACGAAAAAAAATCCAACCGTTTGGCGGCACGAACTTTTTCATCTCTTGGGAATTCAGATTTTCGTTCTCTGTGGTTCGGGATGCTTTTGCTTATGGCAGGAGTAAACGTTCAGATGCTGGCTCGAGGATATTTGACCTGGGAGCTTACGAAATCCCCAATCGCAGTTGTGGTCGTTGGCGCGGGATTTGCTCCGCCGATATTGTTGTTGTCTTTATATGGCGGTGCGGCAGCGGACAGATACGCGAGGAAGCGGATCATTCAGGTCTGTCAGCTTGGGATGCTAGTGATAACTCTTTTCATGGCCGTTTCGATCTCAACAAATACCGTGACTGTTTTTCATCTTGTTTTGGCCGCGATCGGGCAAGGAGCTTTGTGGGCATTCCTGATGCCGGCCCGTCAGGCAATTATCGGCCAGTTAGTCGATGAGAATCAACTTACCAATGCGGTGGCACTGAATTCCTCGGGAATGTCACTTATGACAGTGGCTGCCCCTGGTATAGGAGGGCTGATTTACGGGTTTGGTGGAGCCGCAGCGACTTACTACGTTATCTCCGGACTTATTGCCAGTGCAATAGTGTTTATGGGCTTCGTTCCTTACGTGGTTCCAATACGTAAAGCTGGTAAGCGTATGTGGGGCGATATAAAACAGGGGATTATTTACACACGCCGGAATCGTACTGTGCTTATGTTGTTGCTTATGTCACTGTCTACAGCGCTACTTGCTATGCCGTTTCGGACTTTGATGCCGGTGCAGATTGAAGAGGTATTCCACATGGAGGTCGAAGCCTTAGGTCTGCTCATGAGTATGATTGGAGTAGGAGCCTTATTTGGTTCACTCGTAATCGCAGGGCTTTCAAAAACCAGCCACCGAGGCTGGTTTTTATTGGGCACTACACTGATATCAGGATTGGCCATCTTGCTCGTATCTGCGACAACGTCGTATGTGGTAGCAGCTTTTATCATGGTTGTGATCGGAATTGGTGACTCTGGAAGAAGGTCACTTAATGCATCCCTCATCCTAGAGGAGACTGAGGAAGCATACCGCGGTAGGGTAATGGGCGTTTATATGATGAATTTTGGCCTTATGCCGCTTGGGGCATTACCACTGGGTTTCATCGCGGCATCATTTGACGTGCGTCTTGCATTCGCTGTTGCAGGAGCGACCTTGTTCATCACTACTCTTGGATTCGCAATGCTGACAAATCGAATTCGACGGTTGTAGTTCGTAANGTAACNTTTGGTAGATTTTGAGTGGNAACAGTAAACTNCTNTGCGCTGGACNTTGTGATTGGTTCAAGCTTTGTACCGGTTTANAAGAATTAAGGACTGACGTTGATGCAGATTAAGATTNTGAGTGATGATCTCGCATCTCGNATAGCGGCAGGAGAGGTGATAGAGCGTCCTGCTTCGGTTGTTAAAGAACTCGTGGAAAACTCACTTGACGCAGGTTCNACGCGGGTTGATGTNCAGGTGGTTGGAGGGGGTGCTAAGTCCATCGTTGTGANNGATAATGGGATGGGCATACCCTCGGATCAAATANCAACGGCGTTNGANCGTTTTGCCACTTCAAAAATTGATGAATCNTCCGACCTTATCTCNATCCCTACTTTAGGNTTTAGGGGAGAAGCTCTTCCATCAATAGCATCTGTAGCTCGAGTAANTGCTGTCTCNATGTCAACTGAGGCTGCTTACGGGGCCAAATACNNTGTGGATTTCGGNAANCCTGGTCCGGTCGAGAAAATCGGCGCTCCTCAGGGAACTCGNATTGAAGTCNCNGATCTGTTTAACAACACACCGGCNCGGCTTAAATTCCTTGGNTCATCAGGTCGAGAGCTCTCTCGTGTACAGTCGATATTGGCATCACTTGCCCTTGTGAATCCGCACGTAGCTTTTAATCTTGTTGCTGATGGTCGAGATCGACTCAGAACGATAGGCTCAGGAAAGCTAATGGATTCAATAGCCGGCGTTTATGGTCAAAAAATCGCCGATCAAATGATTTCATTGGATCCGGATGGTTCTAGTGCGTTTGCGGTGGATGGAGTTGTTAGTTCTCCTTCATTGACACGTGCTAACAGGATGTACATTACGATCTCGGTGAATGGTCGCTGGATACAGTCCCGTCGGTTGTCCTATGCTATCGAACAGGCTTATCACGGATTTCTTCCAGAACGCAGGTTTCCATTAGCGCTTTTAAGAATTCGTACTCCGCTTGAGGATGTTGATCCAAATGTCCACCCTGCTAAAGCAGAAGTTCGGTTTCTACGTGAAGATCTTGTTTTCTCAATAGTTCAACGGGCGATACGCGGGATTTTATCTGCTTCTGCACCAATTCATGAAATTGGGGCAAGTAGAGCGGCGGCTTCATATGGATTACTGGGAGCGGCAGACCTAGCGGAGGTAGGATCGGGAACGCGAGAACCACGGATATCATCAACGCAAGGAAGTTTCGTTCAGAAACCTGGTCCTTTACTGAAAATCGCGCAGACGCAGTCGGATGAAATACAGGATGATATTGCGTCGAATGTTTCTGAGGGTGGACCTACCCCCCGCGAGACACTGCCTGTATTGCGGGTAATAGGACAAGCTCATGAGACATATATTGTTTCCGAAGGTCCGGAAGGGTTATACCTGATTGACCAGCATGCTGCTCATGAGCGTGTCACTTTTGAGCACGTGAAATACCGTTTCGATAATGGCGAATCGGAATATCAACCGCTACTCGAACCCCTCACAGTTGATTTGGCCCCTGGGGTAATGACCACCGTTCAAGAACATCAAGATGATTTGAATAAGGTTGGCTGGAGATTTGAGGAATTCGGTAAGAACAGTTTGATACTCAGGAGCGTGCCTGGACCGTTATCGGTGAAAGTTAGCGCGGATGGTGCTGCTCAGGTTCTTATCAGGGTGCTTGATGAACTTGCTTCAGGTGGGGCTGGAGATACCTGGAGCCACCGTCTGATTGCCACTATTGCGTGTCACGCATCTGTACGGGCTGGACAGACCCTCTCGATTGACGATTGTAAAAATTTGGTTCGCGAACTCGAAGCGGCCGAGCATCCTAATACTTGTCCACATGGACGACCAACTATTGTGCGACTGAGGGTTAATGACCTTGAGCGTGAATTTAAGCGGTGCTAGTGACTGATTCTAAGCGTTAAAGCAATCGTAATCCGGCTACAGGATGGCGGAACTGGTACACGGCGTTTTGGGCTACTCCACAAACAAACACGGTTTTCATGTCATCCCCTCCAAAGGCCAGGTTTGCCGGAACCCAATCTGGTAAATGGTATAGGTCGATTAAAGTACCAGTTTTATTGAGATAAGCGATTGCTCGAATACCCGGTAAAGATTGGAGTATGTTTCCTTCGATATCTACTGCTAACCCATCGGGGTTTCCTGGGTCTCGGAATCTACGAATCAAGTGCTGGTCCAGTAGATAACCATTCTCATCGATGGTAAAGGAGACTAGTCGTTGCGCACGGCTTTCAGAGACGTACACGTTTGAATGGTCTTCCGACACGGCTATTCCGTTTGGGAACGCCAGCTCATTTGCGAATGCGCTGACTTGGCCAGAGGGTGTAACTTTGTATACAGGACTTATAGCAGGGTCTGGTAAAGGCCTGCGAACGGGATCGGTAAAAAGTAGGTCTCCGTTTGGCAGAAAACAGAGATCATTTGGTCCACCTAGTGCTGTACCTTCATATTCATCTACAAAGACCTCCGATTTACCGGATGTATTGATACGCAGAATTGCTTTGAGTTCCGCATCTGCTACAAACATTTCTCCTGCGGCATTGAAGACCAGTCCATTTGGACGTCCACCGGTTGTAGCAACCTCTTCGATTGTTCCATCATTGGATACTCGAATGATGGATGACTTGTCGGCGCTTACCAGGTGAAGGTCACCGTTAGGGTCGATCGCAGGGCCTTCTGGACCGTGAATCCCTGAGGCGAGTAGGCGAAAATCAGAAGGTATGTTTGTTAGGTTGCTGGTCATAATATTTCAATGAAGATTATGCTTCGCCCCGGATCTGATCAAATATCAAGACCTAATTACATTACGTGGGTAGTAATTGCCGGGGATAAACGCCGCCTATAAAATGGGATTGTGGAAACCGACTGGCTGGTCGGTTTTGTCCCTATATTAATCGTAAAACTCATCTTGCCGGCATCGTACACAAAACATCGCTCTCAAACCCGTGAACGCATTTTAGAAGCGGCGGAATCAGTGTTTGCTGATAATGGCTACCATGATGCGCTGGTAGATGAAATCGGCCAAAGAACGTCAATTTCTAAAGGCGGTCTTTATTTTCATTTTCCCAGCAAAGAGGATCTTTTTTTTGCCGTGATGGATCGGCTTGCTGACAAGTTAGTTACCCGTGCCGAAAAAGCTGCGCTTGAGGCAGAATCGCCATTAGAGGCTGCGGAAGCCGCGATAGATGAGGTTTTATCGACCCTATCCGCTCAAAAACGACTCGCCAAACTGTTAATAATTCAGGGCTACACGATGGGTAACGCATTTGAATCTAAACGCGCTGAAGTATTTGATCGTTTTGCCCGTTTAATTGGGAAGCAATTGCAGGCAGCAAAAGAAGCTGGTCAGATCCGGGAGGAGAATACGGATTTAGCGTCTCTTGTATGGCTCGGTGCAATGAATGAAGTGGTTGTGCATTGGTTATTTGCAGACGGTTCATCACCAAAAGATGTCATTTTGGATCTAAAGTCTTTGTTGCTCGCTTCAGTACGGTCTACAGATGCAAAGGTTTTACGATGACCAACAATGTATTGAGTAGTGGCGCACCTTTTTGGAGGCGAGTTGGTGTATTTCTTGAAGCCATCAAGTTTGAGCACTCTGTTTTTGCACTCCCTTTCGCTATTCTGGCTGCGTTTATATCAGCAGGTGGCTGGCCTGACCTAACGGATTTTGCTTGGGTGATTGTTGCGATGGTAAGTATGCGAACGTTTGGTATGTCAGCTAATCGCCTTATAGATGGAGAGATCGATTCTCATAACCCGCGAACCGCGATGCGGGCGATCCCCACCGGAGAGATCAGTCGCTTGGCAATGTACGGCTATATGTCCGTAGCTGCTTTGATTTTTGTTGCCGTAATATCTCAGCTTCATCCGGTCACCTGGTTGCTAGCTCCCATCCCATTGGCGGTTATGGTTGGATATCCCTATCTCAAACGTTTTACCTGGTTAGCTCATTTTGGAATGGGTGCTGTGTACCTGATTGTTCCCCCGGCTGTTTCGTTGGCATTGACCGGGACTATGCCCTTGGGATTTGTGCTAATCGGTATAGGTTCCATGGCCTGGGTAGTTGGATTTGATGTTTTGTACGCCACTGCTGATTTTCAGGTTGATCGTGACCAGGGGCTTCATTCAATACCATCCAGATTCGGCATCCCGGCGGCACTTGTAGTCTCCAAGGGATTGCATTTACTTGCTGTGCTTTTACTGGTAATTGCCGGATTGGTACTTGGATCACATTGGCTTTACTTCCTTGGAGTTGCTTTGGTCGCATTGCTTTTGGGCTATGAGCAATCACTCGTATCTTCGGACGATCTTTCGAAACTTAATATGGCTTTTTTTACGATGAATGGGGTTATAGCCATCGTCTTTGGGATTTTTGTCGTGATTGGAGAAGTAATCTGATGGGTGTTTATGTAATAGGTATAGCAGGGGCCAGTGGTGCTCCGTATGCCAGGCGAGTTCTTGAGCAGATGCTTGAGGGAGGGCACGAAGTAAAACTTGTGATTTCGGATGCCGGACGCAAGGTTATTGATGTGGAAGAGGGTCTTGTGCTTACCGGTAATACTGAGACCGACACTCCATCCATTCTGGAATGGACTCAGAGCACTTCTAGCGCTGGAAGTTTGCAGATGTATCACCACAAGGATGTAGCCGCTCCGATAGCATCGGGGTCGTTTCCAATAGATGGTATGGCGGTCGTTCCGTGTTCTGGAGGGACACTTGGCAGGATCGCTCACGGCGTATCTAACGGTTTACTGGAGCGGGCAGCCGATGTTTGTTTGAAAGAACGCCGTCGTCTTGTTCTTGTTCCTAGAGAAATGCCTGTAAGCCTAATTCATCTTCGAAATATGACTGCTGTTACGGAAGCCGGTGCGATTGTTTTACCGGCATCTCCGGGTTTTTACCATGGTCCAACCCAAATTGATGATCTTATCGACATGGTTGCTGGACGCATTCTTTCGGTCCTAGGTATTAACTCTTCATTGATGAAGCCATGGACAGGCCCTGAGGAGTCATCTCACTTGGGCGGGGAGTTACTTTAGTTGGCATTCACCGACCTGCAATCGTTTCTTGAGCTGCTTGAAAAAGAGGGGGAGTTGAAGCGGGTGACCGAGGTGGTCGATCCAGAGTTAGAAGTGACGGAGATTGCGACACGCGCTGTCAAGGAAAATTTACCAGCACTTCTTTTTGAAAACGTCAAAGGTTCCCAGTATCCTCTGGTGATTAATTCTATGGCCACTATGCGGCGAATCGAGCTGGCTTTAGGCCGTCCACCCGAAGCTTTGGGTGAAGAGATTGTGCGGTTTATGGAAGACGTTAACCCTCCAAGTGCAGGCGCCTTGTGGCGTAATCGTAAAACAGCGTGGCGCTTGCTCAAAATCCGACCTAAGTTAACTCGGCGTGCACTTTCGCAGCAGGTCATTGAAGAGCCTCAACTGGGTGAACTTCCGACTTTGAAGTGTTGGCCTGAAGATGGTGGACGTTTCGTTACCCTTCCTCTGGTAATGAGCAAAGATCCTAAAACGGGTGCTGGGAATATGGGGATGTATCGAATGCAGGTTTATGACCAGCGCACTACCGGGATGCATATGCAACTTCAGAAAGGTGGTGGGTTCCACTACCAGATAGCGGAGAAAGCCGGGGAACCATTAGAGATGGCTGTGGCGATAGGAGGGGATCCCTCTTTGATATTAGCGGCTATCATGCCGTTGCCCGAAGGATTAGATGAGGTCGCTTTTTCTGGGATAGTACGGGGAAGTCGTACTCCGCTAGTTAAAGCTAAAACGGTCGATTTAAAAGTGCCCGCGCATGCTGAGTTTATATTCGAAGGTATTCTGAGGCCTGGAATACGCAGGCACGAAGGGCCATTTGGTGATCATTTTGGGCATTATTCCGCATCAGCTGATCATCCGGTGTTTGAAATAAACCGAGTTACACGTCGTAAAAACGCGGTATACCCTGCAACAGTTGTGGGACGTCCACCGCAAGAAGATCGATATTTGGGCGATGCAGCTCAACTTGCTTTGACTCCGCTAATTCGTCTCATAAGACGAGAAGTTAAGGATATGTGGGCGTATTACGAAGCGGGTTTTCACAACCTGCTCGTTGTTTCTGTAAATCCTCGCTATCAGCGTGAACCGATCAAAACAGCCTTGGGATTATTAGGTGATGGACAACTTTCTCTGACAAAGAATCTTGTGCTTGTGGGGCCCGATGTAAATCCAAGAGATCGTAGTCAGGTCATCCAGGCGATTCGTAGAAACTTTGATCCAGTTCATGACTTTCACCTGATCGCTCGTACGGCAGCTGACACGTTGGATTTCACGGGAGAGGCGGTGCACAAGGGATCGAAGATGATCCTTGATGCGACGGCCGGCTCATCAGGGGAAGGGAGTCCAACTGCGGTGGCTTTGCCTTCAAACCTCGCGTCCATGTCACCGTTTATTTCTAAATACAGACTTGTAGGGAGGACGATGTTGATAATTCAGGTATCTGAATCAGGAAGATCTGTCGTGCAGAAGTTAGTAGATAACCCT
>NYZY01000034.1 GCA_002687335.1 Chloroflexota bacterium | reverse complement strand
AAGCAATCACACAGGAAATCATTTACAAGCCGGTCGAAGATGACCTGCAAGCAGTAATTGCAGAAATTTCAGCTATCGCTGATAAAACTCCTGAAAATGCTGTAGAACAAGCTGAAAGCCTCGAAGCACAGTTAGGTCATATCCTCGCAACACCAGGTAAAAGGATTCGACCTGCACTTACGCTGTTGGCCTCAAGGCTGTGGGGGCAATACTCCAGCAAATTACAGGTCAGAATGGCCACAGCGGTCGAATTACTCCATATCGCAACCCTTGTCCACGACGACACAGTCGATCACGCCGATACAAGACGCGGGCACCAAACTGCCAGCAAGCTATGGGGGCGCAACGTGGCTGTATTACTGGGAGACTTCCTGTTTGCTACATCAGCAATGTACGTATGTGATACGAACAACATTCGCCTTGTAAGGCGGTTCGCAGAAACGATAACCGAGCTAGCGCGAGGTGAGCTCGATGAAATCTACACAGCCTGGCAAACAGGTATAACCCTTGGGTTGTACAAGCAACGAATCTATAACAAGACCGCATCTTTATTCTGCACTGCAGCAGAAAGTGGTGCAGTCCTAGGTGAATGCGATGAAAAAAGCGCGAGAGATGTACGCAACTACGGTTACAGCATCGGTATGGCCTATCAGGTGTACGATGACCTGCTCGACTACAAGGCGACTAGCGACCAGCTCGGAAAACCAGCGGGGAATGATCTGAACTCAGGAATTATCACACTGCCTGCAATTATCGCTGCTGAAAACGGTGCCGAAGATGAAATTTTTAAATTTTTCAACTCTCCTGAGGAAGCAAAAGCTGATCTGCTCCCCAAAACAATTGAAGCAATTAATCGAACGGGCGCCTTAGAGAAAACAAATGAAGTGGCAAATAACTACATTAAAGCTGCTATGAAATCTCTTGATCATATCCCTCCTTCGAAATACCTAGACTCGATGATGTCTCTCGCCGAATACGTACAAAAGCGCAAATACTAGCCCGATGGCATAACGGATGCCCAAACCAACTCGCAAGCGAAAACCAACTATTAAGCCTGAACTCGTCCAGGAACGCCTTGATGCCATCTACGGGCCCATTGAATGGCGACCACGGATGATCGCTGTGGATGAGTTGATATTCACCGTACTTACACAACACACATCGGATCTTAATGCCGAACGTTCTTACGATACGCTACGAAAAGCAATGCCAACATGGGCTTCAGTAATCGAAGCAGATACCCAAAAGGTTGCTGATGCCATACACCACGGCGGGCTAGCAAACCAAAAGTCTGTGCGAATACAAAAAATCCTCGTGGAAATATTGCATAGGCTTGGTCATTTCGAATTAGAATTCCTCTCAAACCTCCCACTGGAAGAAGCAAGGAGTTGGCTCACATCCCTTCCCGGAGTAGGACCGAAAACCGCAGCAGTGGTCATGGCTTTTTCACTAAAGATGCCAGCGTTTCCGGTCGATACTCATATTCTCCGCGTATCGAGGCGGCTGGGGCTAATAGGACGCAAGGTCACTGCTGATCAAGCCCACCCGATCATGGAAGATATGATCCGAACCGACGATCGCTACGATATGCACGTACTGTTGATCACCCACGGCCGTCAAATTTGCAAAGCACGAGTTCCGCAATGCAGACGCTGTCCACTTAATCAGGAATGCCCAGCGAGCTCGCAAAAAACAAAAAGTTCCAAAAACTAGTTGTAAAAAATGCTATGGATAATTAAGAATGAATTTCACAGGGAGTACCCCATTATTAAGCCGGTATAAATCGCTGGGAAGCCGAGTCTAAGGTATCCTGATAGCTAGTGCTTAAAGACGACTGGTGCCGAGAGGCGTTACGGTCCTGAAGCGCGGCCCCATCGTCCAGCGGCCTAGGACATCACCCTTTCAAGGTGAAGACCGGAGTTCGAGTCTCCGTGGGGCTACCATACTTACTTTACTGTTTAGGATTTCAATGCATATGATCTGTATATCGATCATCCTCTTGATATCAGAGGCGACAAGATCTACCTTTCAGAACGCCCTAGGCTGGGCATTGAACTAGACAGAGATTACATGCGAGGACACGCACTCGAAGGCTATNGAGACTAGGGAGACAAACATGATCNANTGCATACCAGGAGCACAGGACAACCGACACGATTTTTCAATTATGCCCGTCGCGGTTANCGCTAATACCACACTAGTATTTAAGATNTGTAGTTACTGCGGAACCTCTTACAGATATGTAGATCAAATCTGGGAAGAGGTGCCCGTAGAAGAATCTGCNAGNTGAGGTCAAAACAGGACAGAAGCTTGATTCTAGATGTTTACATGAACCTTGATAGAACCAGACGTTTTGTCCCAGGCTGCATCAAATCCATCCTGTATGTCTTCAAGCCCAAATTGGTGAGTGACAATTTCTCTGTACGGAATCTCACCTGATTCCAAAAGGTCAATTGCGACCTCATAGTCATGGCGACCGTCGATTACCCCATAACAAATCACTGATTGAACTCGAATCTCTCTCAAGAGCGGCTCAAACAGGTCGATCTCCAAAGGAATCTTCATTCCACCGAGATAGAGCATCGTACCTTGGTTGCGAGTTGCGCTGATCGCTTGTGCGAAAGACTTCGACTGGTGACCTCCTACTGACTCGACTACGAAATCGGCCCCGATGCCACCAGAAGCATCCATACAGGCAGCTTCAAATTCTCCATCCTCTGTACCCACAACAATATCAGCACCCATTCTCTTTGCAGCCTCAGCCTGCTGTTGATGTCTCGCCGAAGCAATCACAGTTCGTGCGCCAAATGCTTTGGCTACCGCAATAGAAGAAAGCCCGATCGTTGCAGAACCAACCACACCGACTATATCCCCCGGCTGCATTCGTCCATAACGCAACCCATGGACGCTCACAGCCATAGGCTCAACTATTGCCCCATCCAACCATGTAAAAGAATCAGGCAGTTTGAATAGTCCTGCTGGCTTGCGGGTCATGTACTGAGCAAACCCGCCTCCCGTGTCCAGAGCAAGGTTCACACAATGTTTGTACTGACCGTACCTGCAAAAATGACATGTCAGACAGGCTCTCCCTGCACCTATCATTTCTATAGCCACTCGATCGCCGATCGACAGATCATGTTCACCTTGAGGAAGCTCAAGAATCTCACCTGTTGTCTCGTGACCAGATGCCAGTGTTTGAGCCTCCGTTCGACTGGTCGTCATATGAAGATCCGATCCACAAATCCCAGTCTGACGAATACGAATCATGGCTGCTCCGGGATACATCTCAGGTATTGGAACGTCCTGAACAACATATCGCCCTGTTCCGTCATCTAGCGCGGCTCGCATCGTATCCGACATCAAAGTTCCTCTTCCTTAAGCGACATGTCGCTACAAAAATTCCAACACTATTATTAATTCGATCAGTCATCCCGGTTAATGGCGCATCTTACCTCACATTAATGAGTGTATCCTCATCGCTACGTAAACACCGAATCATGTTTTAAATCATCGAGAAACACTGCTAATGACCACAACTTCGAATTTCCGCGGCGTATATGCAATTCCAGCTACACCATTTAACGAAGATCTGACCATAGACTGGCATTCACTTAGAAAGTGCATAGCTTTCAGCATTGAAAATGGAGCACACGGAATCGTCTTACCCGTAAATGCCTCGGAAGGCCCATTTCTTACTGATGCAGAACGTAAAGAGGTACTCAAGACCGGAATCGAGGTCGTTGACGGTGCAGTCCCGGTTATTGGTGGAGTTAGCGGTGCTTCCACTGTCATATCAATAGAATTGACCAAAAATGCTGCCAGTCTAGGTGCCGATGCGGTAATGGCCATGCCCCCAAACGGGGCCGGTGGCTCAACTGTTTGGGACCACTACGCAGCAATCGCTGAGGCTGGCCAGCTTCCCGTTTGGATACAAAATAACAAGCCACCTGCAGGACCTGTAGTTCCTACCAACCAAATGGTCAAGTTGTTGAAAGAAGTAGAGCACGTAGATTACGTGAAGGAGGAAAGCTATCTTCCAGGTCAGGTGATGACTGAGCTCCTAAAAAAAGCGGAAGGCGCAGTTAAAGGACTTATGGGAGGAATGGGTGGACGTTACCTCGTCGACGAGTTCAGGCGAGGTTCTTGCGGTACGATGCCGGCAGGTCATATCACTGATGCACACGTCAAGCTGTGGAATGCCCTGGAGAACGGAGGAGTTGATGAGGAAGGACTACAGATAGTGACTGATGAAGCCCGAGGAATCTGGGAGCAGATGATCCCTTCCCTAAACTTCGAATTCATGTTTGGTGTTAATGCATATAAAGCAGCCTACTGGCGACGCGGGATCATACGCACACCGCTAACACGAAACCCTGCTAACAAATCACTAGACAAATTAGACTATGAAGAGTTAGATAAAATCCTTGATCGAATGAATGACCTGCTGAATCGATAAAATTTTACGCAATTCTCCTACAAGAAGAAAAGAACATCATAATGCGTGAAAAATTACGCGATAAAACCCGAGATAACCTCGCCGAACAACTTAATGCTATCGGCATTAACGCAACTCTGTCTGAACGCGATCGTACTGAAGAAAAAGTTGGAAATCGATTATTTCGAAGGTCCCTCGGGATAATTGATATAACCGATGATGGATTGATCAAGTGGATCAATATTATCAAGCAGGATCGTCAAAAAGATTCGCCCCCCCGATGGTGGATTTACCTCGGTGTACCTGGAGACATGCAACTCCCAAAATCTCGTTCGGTAAACATACGAACCAAGCGAAAAAAATCCTTTCCACTTTTCGGAAAAATTATCGGCGTCACCTGGAAAGGACAAGATCGCAACCACGGGCTTGCAAAGAAACTTTCGGACGACGTCGAAACTGACAACCTTGCCACCGGCATAGGAAATATCCGTGTTCAGACTCTCCACGAAGATTTCAATGGATGGTCAATTGAAATCGATCGCAGGTTCGATCCAACCCCTGAAATATGGAAGTCACTCCAAAGGGTTGCGGATATCAGCGTCAAATCGATCGCTTATTTCTAGTCGTGTCTGGTAATTCGATGCCTGCGCCAAACAAGCAACATTACTACTACAGGAAACAATACCGTTACCGCTCCTAGGATGAACACCATAGCTGAAGAATGTAGCCCCAGCACGTCATCAATTTTGAGGCTTAGCCATTCCCACAGGGTAGGATCGATTGGTTCCGAATGATGAAGAACCGTTTCAAGTGGATTAGGCATTTAAGAAGCGCCAGCAGTAACTGATCCAGAATCTAGTTCATTGCTCTGATTGATCCTGGTGAATCTGACGGAATTGGTCTTTTCACGAATAGAAAGACAGACAACACCCGCAGCGAGCAAAGTAATCGCACCTACAACAAACGGAACGTTGTAAGACCCCCAATTAGTAAACGCCCAGCCGAATAAAAATACTGCCAGAGCTCCCCCGAATGCATGAGACATGTTAGCCAATCCAAAAAGCATCCCAAGATTCCGAACTCCGTAAACGTCCGCAGTCAGTGACGCGGTAAGGGGCACGGTCGCAAGCCAGGACATTCCTCCGATAACCGCAAATGCCCAAAGAGCAATATCACCTGGAAGGAAAATCAAGGTCAGGAATGCCACCCCCCGCACAAGATATACACCGCCAAGCAAATTCTTTCTCTGGAAACGATCTGAGAGCAGCCCTACCACCAGTACCCCCACGGCATTAATACCACTCAATAAACCAAATGCTAAAGCAGCAGTCCCTGTCGTTATATCTTCGCTGTTTGCCCACCTAACAAAATGAACCGCAATCGAGGTGGTGGTTATACCGCAAACAAAATAACCAAAAGACAATTGCCAAATAGGCCTTGAGGAAAGAGCGGCGAACCATTTATCTACAAACTTAGGGCCGACAGCATCAGCAGAATCAAGCGATCCTTCTTCAGAATTTGGGTCAACACCATCAATAGTAAGTCCAATATCATGGGGCTTACTTTTCACTACTATGAGTAGCAGTGGTATCCCAATAAGCAGCGCAATTAAACCGGTAATTATCCATGCTGTTTGCCATCCAACTTCTATCAAGAGGTAACTAAGAAACGGGACGAAAACCAACCCTCCAACTGATCCTCCTGAGACCAGCACCGCCATTGCTACACCCCGCTTCTTTTCAAACCATCTAGCGACGATAACGCCCGTTGTCTGGAAACCGATACCACCAGATGAAAACGAAATAATAAATCCGTATAAAACCATCAAACCCAACACACTTGAGATTGTGGCCACACCCGCTGTAGCTAGGCCAGTTACGAAAAAAGATGCCAACAAGACGGGTCTTCCGCCGAACTTATCGGTTAGCCATCCAAATACCGGTTGTGAGAAACCGTTAACGAGTGTGCCAATCGCCGCAGCAAAAGATATCGCAGCTGTTGAAACAGCCCAGTCCTCTTCCCAGGTTTTTACGAATACGCCAAACCCTTGCCTTGCACCGATGGAAAGAAAGGTTGCAAAAAAAAGGGCTGCGATGATATACCAGCCATAAAACATTCTGGGCTGATTATGACTTTTTTCACTCACGTCTTTATTTGTCAATAATCCATCAGGTCCATGCCCAAAACTCAATCTACCCCCATTATCTCAACTGCATCCCGATTAATTATCCCTTCAATCTCCTCTTCAGGAATAGTGGGCAGATGATGGTCTTTAGCAAATTTTGGTAGACCCCTTAGATGGTCTATATTGTCCTGAGGGCGTGTAACGGGCCAGTCAGAAGCAAACAATATTTTTTCAGTAGCTCCCCATTCGTGAAACAGCCTCATACCCTGCCAGAAGGAATAAGGGCGGTAAAACTGTGCCGATACGTCGGCCCATACGTTAGGGTGCTTGCGCACAACTGAAAGACAATCCACCTGCCATGGATGTGCCAAGTGAGCCAATACCATAGTCAGATTAGGGAACGCCATTGCGATCTTGTCTGAAGTCAGCGGATGCGCGTAAGTCAAAGGCGCTTCAGGAAGCGGTGACGTGCCCTGATGAAAAATGATAGGAATTTGATCTGCTTCGAGTCTGGCGAATAATGCAAATGCCTCAGGCCCTGTGGGGTCGAAATCCTGATAGTTGGGTCCCAGTTTTATCCCCTTACATCCAAGATCGCCAATACATCGGTCGTATTCATCATTCACATTGGGATCAAGCGGATGCAAAGACATGAACGGAGTAATCTTATCTGGTGCATGTTTGGCTGTTTCAGAAGCAACGTCATTGTGATTCTTCCCCTCTGGCCAGCCTCCTGTAAAAAGAACTGGTTTTTCTGGAAGCCACGGGCGCGGAGCGATTCCAAAAATAAACGCTTTATCAACAGCTTCCATATCACGCAAATAGTCAGCGATAGAGTTGGTAAGCTGAACCGCCTCACCAGACCGCATAGCTGTTTCAGTCACCATATCCCCGGGAGGGACTGTATTTTGGTGACTCGGTAGATGTGTGTGAACGTCAACGATCATTTTTATTTACTCTCCGACTTTTAACAAAGTGCATTTCGATCGGTGTGCTCAAATATTACGCCAGACAACAGGTTACCGTAAGCGGTCTGAATCATTGAGATGGCATTTACTTGTACACGAGAACTGATATATACATTTGGATATGAAGGATATCTCGGTCAATGGTTCAATAACAAAAGGTGACAGCGCAAATTTTCGCAGCTGGCAAAACCGTGTACTTTTCAGTTACACAGCCTTCTACATGTTTGTTTATATGGGCAGGTTCAACCACTGGCCAGCCGGACCGATAATACGAGAAGATATCGGATTCACCCATATCGATATAGGCATCATCAATGCCTGCTTACTCTGGGGGTTCGCCATCGGCGGGTTCACCCACGGAAGAATCGCTGAAACTTACGGATACAGGTTCTGGCTACTGTCCGGAACGATTGCGTCAGTTGCTCTGAATTGGATCACGAGCTTCGGTAATAATCTATGGACAATTGCGATCCCCTGGGCACTTAATGGTTTTGCGAACGCAACGGTCTGGTCACCTGGAATTGGCATGCTCGCGCAATGGTGGGACAGAGGCCATCGAGGTCGGGTCATGGGCCTCGTTGGAGTTTCGGCAGGACTCTCGATGCTGATCATGTGGGCTGTTACAGGATGGACGGTGTCTGAGTTCGGATGGAGGGCTGCTTTCAGGTATCCACCATTGCTGATGCTTCCTGTGGGAATAGTTTTATTCTTGCTGGTGCGAGACAGACCCTCAGACGTGGGTCTGAAAGACCTTAATCAGTCAGGATCACTTAACAGTGAACAAGAATTAAACGAACAACTCAGTCAAATAAAAGAAGGTCCATTTGCTGCGTACAGAGTTCTCTTCTCAAACTGGCGATTCGTTGCAACGTCCCAGGTAAAGGGGCTGGAAAATGTCGTTCGATACGGTCTTACCACATGGGCACCGCTTTATTACTTCGAGGAAGCAGGACTTTCTATCGAAACAACGGCTGTTGTAACGGTAGCAATACCAATTGGATACCTCACCGCTCCACTTGTTTCGGGATGGATTTCAGATGTCCTTCTTGATGGCAGGCGAAGCCCAATGATCGCTGCATCAGCGGTTATCTCGGCAGCTGCATTAATTGGTCTGGCGGTAATACCTGCCGAAAATATTTACACGGGAGCAGCGTTGTTATTTATAGGGGCATTCGCAATGAGCCTCTCCATGACTTCAACGCTGGCGGTAGACATGTTCGGACCCCGTTACGCAGGTACTGCATCGGGAGTAATCGACGGACATGGTTACGTCTACGCGGGTGCTCAGGCAATCATATTCGCCCTCATACTCGATACAGCAGGAGCACCTTGGCACCTGGTCTTCTTAGGGATGGCAGCTGCAAGAATAATCTCAGCAATTATTGCCTGGCGAGTAAGGATTTAAGATGAACGTTGGGTCTTGTTTTTCGAAGTAGGCTACCGCCCAGAGCGAAACACATTTACAACTTCCATCTCGCCCACAGGTGAATTTAACCTCTCAAAACACGAAAACCTATCTCTTTACCAAGGTTCTTTTTCATGGAAAGTCGAATCATCAACAGTGCGAGATTTTCGAGCAAGATCGAATTCGATAAGGATCCGGCGTCAACTGTGTCGAAACCCAGTTCTGCTGTGAGTCGGATAACTATCTGCTTAGAGTCTTCATCGTCCCCACATATAGGTATTGAAATCTGTCTGCCATCAAGCTTTCTACCATCCAATAGCCTTGCATCGACGATATTTAATGCCTTAACCACGTTCGCTCCAGTGGCCCATTCAGCTACAAGCTCTCCACCAGACTGGTCTTGATTCACTCCAATATTCAGGCCTTTTACAAAGGGATTTGTAGCATCAATCACCGTATATCCAGAAAGATCACCAAGAACCATAACGGACTCCTCAGCTGCCTGCCACGGAACAGCCAAAACGACGACATCAGCCTCAACCACCGATTCCGACATACCGACTACCTGAACACCATTCCCGATTTCAGCCACAAGATCACCAAGCCGTTCAGATTCAGGAGTCCTCGATCCGATCACCACCGAATGCCCAAGGCAAGACCATCCCCGCGCGAGTCCGGATCCTACACTTCCACTTCCTAAAATCGCTATCCGCATTAAGACTCAATTTCCAGATGTGATTGGGGAGCCCAACCCAACAACGCCTTTGCTCGCGACAGGTTATGTTCTTTTTCGTTTTCATCCCCCGCTATAAAAACAGGGTCAAAACGACCATGACCTATCTGGACATTCTCCAAAGCTAACAAGTAGGCCCGAGCCAGATCTGCTTCATCTGTAACAAAAAGCATGTTAGATCCATCAGGTCTTACAAACTTAGGCTGAGCGCGTTCTTCGAGGTAAGCATCTCGCCTACGCGGGCCCGTAATGCGCAGCGCCGTGATATTCATATCAAACCACGATGCGAAATATCTGCAAATACCTTCGCCGAATCCTTTGCTGAGCCCGTAGGCAGTCGGAGTATCCAATGGGATTTCATCTTCTGACTTATAGTAATTTCGACCCCTGTAGTGAACACTCATAGAACTTGTATACACACCTCTTGTTAACCCCACACCCTGCGCCAACCAAAGGAATGTATGCAGTCCAAGACAATTAACCTCATAGTTCTCGCGTATCACTTTTAGATCCTGATCAGTGACCATGCCGCCCTGGGGACTTTTCATCACCAACCAGATAAATGCATCAATACCAACAATGGCCTTTTCAATCGCTTCTGGATCGGTAACCGAACCCTTAACAAACTCGATGCCTTCGTACTGAGGTTGAGCAATGTCAAGAACTCGAATCTCATGTTTTTCTCGTAGGTAAGGGGTAATGAAGGAGCCAACCATTCCAGCGCCGCCTACAAGTAACACTTTCAATTCATACCCCTTTGTTGCACTGAAAAAGCAAAATGCCGTAAGGCAACTAATCTGTAAGTAGAAACTTCGATTTTTTATACGAACGATTAAAAGTCGATGATTCGTTAGTCATCATCTTCAAAATCATCATCTGCGCCATCCAAAACAGCACGCATTCCATAAGAAACATTGTCAAGCTTTGCAATCATCTCATCTGGCAACGTAAGCTCGAGAGCTCCAGCCACGTCCGTTATTTGCTCGACAGTATCAGCCCCTGAAATAGCAACTGTAACTTCAGAATGTGACATCACCCATGCCATAGCGACCTGCGGCATACTAACTCCCAATTCATGTGCCACATCATTGACAGCAGTGATTACCCTGCCGGCTTTGCCCCTCATGTAAGTAGCGATCTGCCCCTGTCGCCGAGACCCCCACAATGTGCTGTCATCCGGCACTTCTCCATGCTTGTAAGTTCCGCTCAAGAGTCCCACACCGAGAGGGCTGTAGGCCATGAGGCCTACTCCGGTCTCTCGAATCATCGGAAAAAGTTCATCTTCCTGGGTTCTGTTCATCAGTGAATAGGGATTCTGAACAGCGATGAGTGGCTGAGCATTGATACGCCTCTGCACCTGAAGTGCCTGCACCACCTGCCACGCCTGGAAATTACTGACTCCAACGTAACGGATCTTACCCTGCTGAATCAGTGTCTCCATCGTACGGAACTGCTCCTCAAATAAAGACATATCATCTACACCGTGAAAAATGTAGACATCAACATGGTCGGTTTGCAAACGCTTGAGTGACCGTTCAATCTCACGAATAACATGAAATCGAGACGGACCCTGGTCATTTGGGCCCTCACCAATCGGGCTAAAAACTTTAGATGTGATTACAACATCATCCCTGCGACCTTTCAAAGCCTGCCCAAGAACTTCTTCAGAACTTCCTATATTTCGACGATCGTCCATGAACCCATATACGTTGGCGCAATCGATAAGGTTAATACCCGAATCAAGTGCCTGCAGCACTACGCTCTTGGCATCGTCTCGATCAAACTGGCCTCTGAAACCCAATCCCAGCGCCATACGCGAGACCTTCACCCCAGCCGTGCCAAAATTTACATATTCAATGCTCAATGAGAAACCCCCTGTG
>NYZY01000033.1 GCA_002687335.1 Chloroflexota bacterium | reverse complement strand
AACGGATCGCCACCTTCAGGTTTTAGCCAGGTCATCAAACTTATAAAAATGACGGCAAGGATAACCGAAACTCCAGTGATTCCGATCAACACAACCGGCGTGTTTTCTTTCGGAGTTCTTATCTGACGCCTGGCAAGAATAGCGCCACTAGCATCAACATCCATGTATTCAATGCCTGAGTCACCCCTAAAACCAGAAGTCGGAGCAAATTCAATCCTTACTCGGACAATATCGTTTGTCATCGATTCTGCAGACACAACATCCCATGTCAGTTCTGCGTTGCGAAGACGCGGGCCATATTCATATTTGTTCGACGCGGCATACTCTAAGGCTGAACGCACTTGAGTGGGGAAACGTTCGACAGCGCGATCGCCAAGGGCAACAGTTTCTGTATCCGTCGCAGGCTCCATTTGTTCCGCGGACCTGACATTCTGGCCTGCAGATTCCTCTTTTGCTCTGTTGTCTTCAGTCATCCATTACTCCACTGTCCGACTTGAATTCGGAACGACAACTGAGAGTACATGAAGTACCTGAGTCAATGCAGCAGTTTTACCAATTAGAAACAGTAATTATTACTGCCAAAGCCGGACCGTATTTTTTATATCGGGTCTTTAAGTATTAATAATAAGTGCCTTGGCTTTAAGTTGACGGAGAGAGCATCCTGAGTTGTTTCAGCACAACAGGTAAAGCTTGCAATACATCCGTAATATCCTCATCAGTTGTATGGCGCCCCAACGAAAATCGCACACTGCCAACTGCAAGTGCTGGTTCTTGTCCCAGTGCTAGAAGCACGTGAGAAGGTTCAACGGACGCAGAACTACACGCGCTACCACTAGAAGCGGCTATACCCTTGAAGTCCAAGCCCAACAGTATAGATTCACCTTCAACTCCTTGAAACGAAACATTGATTATTTCGGGGACATGAAACAAACGTTTATCGTCAATAATTGCATCAGGTATTTTTTCAACAATGCCCTTCACTAACCGATCCGACAAACACTGCAAGCGTGATCTATTTGAGAGTCGTTCTGATTCAGACAGAATCAAGGCTTCACCCAGACCGACAATTGATGCAACATTTTCAGTACCGGATCGTCGCTGACGCTCCTGTCCTCCGCCAGATATTAATGGTTCCAACGCAACTCCACGTCTTACAAATAGCACCCCAATCCCTTTCGGGCCGTAGATTTTATGACCTGACAAACTCATCATATCGACCCCAAGTTCATCCACATTCAATGAGATTTTTCCTGCGGCCTGTACAGCGTCGGTGTGAATTAGCACGTCAGCACCACAAGACATAGCGGACTGACGAGTTAGGTCTGCAATATGACGCACCGCCTGGATCGTTCCGATCTCGTTATTAACCAACATCACACTCGCAAGGAATGTATCGGGACGAACGGCTGATGCAAATTCCTCCGGGTCTACCAGGCCAGTGCTATCTACACCTATATAGGTTGCGTCATATCCCAATTTTTCAAGTTGTTCAACCGGATGAATAACAGCATGATGCTCTATAGACGTCGTGACGATATGCCCTTTGCCCACTTCTCGAGCAGATGCGAGCCCCTTGATCGCTGTATTGTTGGATTCGGATCCACTACCGGTAAATACTATCTCGTTTTCACGAGAATTGAGAACATGAGCTACTTGCTCTCTAGCCTCATCAACGCCGTATCTGGCTTCTCCTGCGAGAGAATACAAACTTGAAGGATTACCAAACTTTTGTGTGAAATAAGGCAACATTTTCTCGAGCACCTCATTACGCATAGGTGTCGTAGCTGCATGGTCGAGATAGTTAATACGGTCGTCGCTAGAAGTCATTATTCTTAGTATTTGCCAACAACCTGAAATACGCATCAAATAGATGTAGCCGTTGCGATTCAGCTTGGATAAGATATTTTAGTTTGTGATACGCGGGAAAAAAAGTGTTGTCCTCATTTTACGTTCACGCCAGCGTGCTTTTCAGTCTGGCAAAGTAATTGTTTTACATCGTTAATAATCAAAAGTACGCTGAAATCGGAGTCAGCAATTGATCAAGATTGAGCATATGTCCAAGAATTACGGTCCATACCCGGCCGTGATCGATGTCTCTTTCGAAGTTCTCAAAGGCGAAATAGTCGGTTTCCTGGGCCCAAATGGTGCAGGGAAGACCACGACTATGCGAGTCGTGACAGGATTCACCCCTCCGACCGAAGGGGAAGTAACCGTCGGCGGTTACGANGTGGTATCCCATTCTCTGGANGTAAGACGNCATATCGGATACCTCCCTGAAACNGTTCCGCTTTATCTGGATATGACGGTAAACGATTACCTNACNTANATGGGTGAAATAAGAGGNATGAACGCATCCTGGGTGCAAGAACGGCTTCCAAAGGTGATCGACATGGTCAAATTGGGGGAATACCAGAACACATTAGTAGGACGACTCTCAAAGGGATACCGTCAAAGAACTGGTATAGCGCAAGCAATATTGCACGAACCTGACGTTCTTGTCATGGATGAGCCCACAATCGGTATCGACCCTATCCAGGTTGTGGAAACTAGGGAACTAATAAGCAATTTGGGAGAAGAGCACACTATGCTCTTAAGTTCTCACATACTCCCTGAGGTCAGTGCCATTTGCAAACGGGTCTTGGTGATTAATGATGGGCGAATCGTAGCTGACGACAAGCCAGATGACCTGTCTGAAAAACTCCAACATGCAGAACGAATAGAAATCAGCGTCCGTGGTGCTGAAGCCCCAGAGTTCATTAATTCCATGCGCGAAATTTCGTCTGTTATTGATGCTCGCTCCGACCTTAGGGCATCCGTTGTTCAGAGATCAGAGAGGGAGGACTTCAGTCCTTTCATTGTTGACGCTAAGCCGAATGCCCAAGCATCTGAACAAATTGCAAAATCGATAATCGAAAACGGATGGGGTCTGACAAACCTGACCCCCCTTCCGATGACACTTGAAGAAATCTTCCTAGAACTAACCACAGAAGAGAATTTAGACGAGTAAACATTGCGCTTCATTTCCGTTATAGCAATCAAAGAGATTCGCACATATTTTTCATCTCCGATGGCGTACGTGGTATCGGCAGCATTTTTGGCCATTACTGGATTCTTCTTCGTGGCATCAGTGTCCGACGCATTTGCCGAAGCTAGCATACGCGGGTATTTGGCGGGGGCAATTTTCTTCATGATCTTCATGTCCCCTGCCCTTACCATGCGTCTTATCGCCGAAGAACAAAAACTTGGGACTCTTGAATTGTTGCTGACATCACCTTTGCGTGAGTTTGAGATTGTTTTCGGCAAATTCATCGCAGCGTTTGCAATGACTTTAATCATGATCATTTTGTCGCTTTATTTCGTGCTGGTTTTGTTCGTGTACGGAGATCCTGATATCGGACCGTTACTGAGCGGCTTACTGGGGCTCACAATGTATGCATGTGCCACTCTTGCGGTCGGCCTGTTTGCCTCCTCCCTCAGTAGTAACCAAATTGTCGGTTTGGTTGTCGGATCGGGAATCTTAACAGCACTCACCATTATCGATTTCGTAAGTGCACGTCTATCAGGCATGGCATCTGAAGTTCTGAATGCTTTCCAGCTTGGAGCGTCCTTCTCCGTGTTCGACTTGGATAGCTTTGGTGTAGCTGAAGGAGGCCACTTCGCAGACTTTGCCAGAGGAATCGTATCGGTCACGGATATTGCCTACTACATATCAATAACAGCAGTGTTCTTGCTTCTAACGGTCCTTGTACTCGAAGCAAGACGGTGGCGATAGGTCGTTATATGTCAACAGAGCAGCAGAATAGTCCAACCAGTCGACCAACACCCGATTCACTTCGCAAGAAGACCCCTTTTCTTGAGAATCTGAAACGCAACACGCAATCAATACGGCAAGCACTAGCATTTGCTGGAATCGGCGCGATTGTAGTCGGTGTTCTGATATGGATTTTCCTCAGGGGTCTAGAAGGTCCATCTTATATTGTCATTGGTATTGGACTTGCCATTCTTCTTGTTGATGCAATCATTTCATTGACTACAGTAAGACAGGCTGTTTTCGGCCGCAGAGGTCGGTACGGACTTAATACTGCAATTGTCTTTATCGTGTTCCTCACGATCGCCGTTATCGTGAATTTCACTCTGCACTGGGCAGTCGACCGTCCAAATCCCGCTGCATGGCTACGTATAGATACAACGGCTACTAAACAATTCCTACTTGAAGAACAAGTTGTAAACACGTTGGAAAATTTGAAGGAGCCTGTGAAAATCACAGCCTTCTTTGCTACTAATACTGCGGCCGATGCGGCAGCGTGGCGTGACACCGAAGATATGTTGAGTGAATTCAGACGCCGCTCAGGAGATTTTGAGCTTACATACGAATTGGTTGACCCTGAAATCAATCCAAATGTTGCGACCGGTTTTGGAGTGACTCAGTTTCCGGCTCTTGCGATTCAAGGTACCGAAAGCTTACGCACTGAGATTGTGGTCGGAGGTAACCCAGGAGAAACATCAGGTGTCTTCACCGAACAACAGGTTGTTACCGGTCTGCTTGTGATAAACGAAATCCGCCAGAAGAAGGTCTTATTTGTAACGGGTCACTCTGAACGGGATGTCCTCGACATCACCGAAAGCACGAGTATCGGCCTTGCAGCCAGGGCTTTGAATCGCGAAAACTACATCGTTCTAGTAGAAACGCTTCAAGAACTCGCTACTCGCCTGGCGATCGGGGACCCTTTGGAGGTGCCCGCTGTACTCGTATTCGCAAATCCAACTCAGGAATTACTTCCAATAGATCAAAATGCTCTCCTGGACTACGCAAGGTCTGGTGGAAGCGTTATGTTCCTGCTTGAACCAGATAACACCCCTGATACTTTCAAGCAGTTCCTATCACGCTATGGAGTGGCCGTTGGGGACGGTGAAGCTGCAGACCGAGCTAGTTATGTCGGCGGAAACGAAACATTCATCCAGGTCAAAAAGAGCAATCAGCAGTTGCCTCCTCATCCTATAACCGATGATTTTGAAGTTCTTTACATGCCGGGAGTTTCCCATTTCGGCTGGACGATTGACCCCGCTACTGTACCGCTGGTAGACGATATCACGCCAGTTGTAAAGCAAGCGATGCTGGCTTCGACTACCCTCTATAGCTGGTCAGAAACAGATCCTGACTTTATAGGTTTCGATCAAGGTGTGGATGTTGGTGGTCCGCTTCCCATCGCCGTGGCAGTTGAAGCTATCGGAGAACTGGCAGGCGGAACCTATAGCGATGGTGAATCAACAATTTCGATGAACATGGTACTTATAGGGGATACTGACTTCGCCACCAATAACTACTTCGGGTCGGCAAATAACGCGGACTTATTCATAAACTCGGTGAATTTCCTCGCTAAGGATGTCGAGCTAATATCAATTCGTGCCAAAACTGAAGCAGATCGTCAAATGTTCTTGACTAAAAATGAACGAGATTTCGTCAGATGGTCTGGTTGGCTGCTAATGCCAGTTTTAGTCAGCATCTTCGGTTTCTGGACCTGGTGGAGGAGGCGCTAGAAAATGAATCTGCGCCTGCTGTTGGTTCTGCTCACAGTACTTTCCTACGTAGCTATAGGAGTAACGTGGTTTTTAACAAATCCTTCGGAAGAAGTCGAAGAAGCTGAATCCCCTTACTTTTATACCGTTTCACCTGACGACCTGCGAAACATAGAAATCACAACAGGCGATGAGAAAGCCAGTTGGTCACTAAGGGAAGATGGGCGCCAGCGCCGCTGGTACTTCGATAATCTCAACGACATCCCCGCTAATCCCTATCGCTGGGGAGGAATTACTCAATTACTCGGTGGCCCACGCACCAAGCGCGTGCTCGGTACGTCCAACAACGGTGATTCTCGTTACGGTTTGGACAACCCCAGCACAACCATCTCGGTCACTCTACGTGACCAGTCCAAAATAAAACTGATACTTGGGGGCCTGACACCGGATGGGATCAATCATTACGCGCGACTTGAGCGAGTAGAAGGTTCGGAGTTGGTTCTCGTAGATGCATCTTGGGGTGGCGTGCTTGAACGCCTTGTCTATGACCCTCCCGTACCGGAATGGTATTACACCCTCAGTGGGGATGTCCGTGAAGTCATTCTTTTTACCAACAACGAAGTCCTTCGAGCCTACGGATTCAATCGTGATGAGGAACTTTGGTACATATGCACCGTACCACTGGAAACTGACCCTTGTACCGGTACTCAGTTAGCGGATTCTGATGCCTTGAACGAGGAAATCGAGCATTTTGGCAACCCCGCTATTGATGGTGCAATCGCTTTAGGTCTCGATGATGATGATGAATATATCCCGTTCGGAACGACCGTTAATTCGCCTTATATTGCTATTCGCGTGGAAAACAAAAACGCTAGCAATGTAACCGAAGTTACCCGACTAACAATGACAATCGGAGATAAAACGAAAGACGGAAAATCACGATACGCTGTAGCAAATGAAACGTCAGATGTCATAGCCGTTGATCTGAAATGGGCAGATCGCGTATTAGATTTGTTTTTTGGAAAATTACTTGTAGCGGACAAGTAACACCCGTTCTTCCACACTCAGAATCTAGTCAGGCTATGTAGTGAGATTGCGGTACAGCTGGGGCAAACGCTTGGGAAGCAGACTAATATCTGGAAGAACTTCGTAGCTGAAATCATCCATCATTGTTTTCATGTAATCGTGACCTGCTTTGTCTACAGTGAGACAAAACGGTGTGATGCCCTGTTGGCGAGCTTCTATAAGGGATTGTCGAGTGTCGTGAACCGCGTACTCTTTTTCAACGCCCTCACGAGAATAACCTCTGTCTTGTGGTCGCCCGTCAGATATGAGGAAAAGAAATCTGGAACGAGCCTCAACTTCAGCTAGTTTCGCTGCTGTGTGTCTAATTGCCGGCCCCATACGGGTAGCGTGCAAAGGTGCAATACGGTCAATTCTCCTCGGAACGATATCAGTGAATTTTTCATCCAGATCTTTTATGGTATAAAACTCAACATTCTCACGGCCGTAACCAGAAAACCCGAATATCCCGTATGTATCCCCTAGAGTTTCAAGAGAATTGACGAGGAGTGTTATACCTTCCTTCTCTACGTCAACAATCCTTTTGTAAGTACGCCGCAATCCTTCTGATCTACGTGATCTAAGCCATACCATGTACTCAACTGGATCGTCAGGTGCACCCCAATCGTCAGATGGTTTTTTTGCCTCATCTATCGCTTCGGCAGTGGAAGCGGACAAGTCGAGCAAAAAAGCCACTGCCACAGAACGCTCATTCTTATTTCGACGCCAAAAAAGTTTTTCATCTGGAGATACGCCAACTCGCAAATCGATAACTGCTTCTAACATCGCGTCCAGATCGTGTTCCTCCCCATCTTCAAGACGTTTCTGCTTCCGATACATCTCTGGAATGACTAATTCAAATTGACGCTTAATTTGAACTACTAAAGAAGTATTTTCCGCGAGTGTTTCACGGAAAAAATTCGGCTCACCATCAGTCATGATTTTTTCGTGAATCATGCACCAGTTGGGTTTGTATTCATTAGCCCTAAAGTCCCACTCTGGGTAGGTGTAAGTATCAGGCTCTGTAGCTGTTAGAGGTCCACCGTCTTCATCTACATGCTGCGATGGACCTGGCTGGAATTGCTGGTTTTCAGGATCACGTTTCTGGAGTTCTTTCATCAGATTTTCGATCATCTCAGAGACTTGTTCGTCACCACCCTCCTCGCCTTCGACCTGTTCCATTTCCATTTCAGGAGCATTTTTCATCATCTCTTCTAGTTGTTCTTGAGTTATTGGCTCCATTTCGCCTGTCTCAGACAATTCCCCACTTTCCATCATCTGCATTTGAGACAGCAATTGAGATAGTTCTGGTTTAAATTCACCTCGATAGTCGACCTCCTGAGGAGATGAGTAGTCCTCGTCACCATCTTGTCCTTCTTCACCTTGCGTGTTTTGATCTGAATCACCATCATTTTCGCCTTCGGAAGATAGCTGATTCATGAATTTTTGAAGAATCTCTTCTCTATTAAATTCATCTTCATCTTCACCCGACTCATTCGACTCCTCTTCCTCTTCCGGTTCAAGTTGCTCGTAATCATCGTCTTCAAGATCTTCATTACTGATATCAATCAGTAATGAGTAAGCCCGTATAGCGGCCTCGGCCGCATCTTCAACCCTTGCCTCTGTGGTGGTGACCTTACGAATCAATCTCCGTAATCTGCGGGCAGCGTCTTTATGTTCTACCGGAACGACCATGTCATCGATTTGGCCAAGACTCACACACACCATAAACTCAACCAAAGCCTCACGAGCGGGTAGATCCTTAACGTCGGGTCGGGATTCCAGCGCTGCGCCTCTCACCAGGTCATACATCACCGTAATACCTGGATAGAGTTCTGATACATATCCATCAATTCTTGAGCTCTCAAGCACTGTGAAAACGTCTAAGGCCAAACGACGTTCTTGAAAAAGGTCAAAAAACCTGCTCATATCAGTTAGGAATTCGGGTTTGGTCTCAGCACCAACTCTTACAACATCTGCAGCTTCATCAGAAATACCGACATCCGATACCTCAACCTGTGACAGATTTCCTGCAGACTTGATTGATTCTTCCTCCATCTTTGCGGCCTGAAGCTCTGCTGCTCCAGGTAGATCAGGTCGAAGATCCTCAAATAAATTCGATGGTACGCTGAAATCAAATGTGAATGAACCGAACTCTATATGTCCGATTTGGTGAGTTGAAATGACTTTAAAGAACCCGAAATTCTCGTCTTTAGAGGCATACCTGTTAATCACTGTCGGCATGTAGATAGTGGTGCCTTCAGTAGTGGGTAATTCTCCCTGAAACCAACCGATGTTTTTTTCGGCGAGCTGCTGTGATGCTTGAATTTCTATAGGATGACCAGTAAGAGCGAGACAATACATCTGTATAATCTCCTTGACTCTGGACAACTCTATCGAAGAGGAAAGTGAATCCAATATTTCCTGAGAATTCGATGATTCGAGTTTAAAATAAGCAATAGCGGCTTCTTCGCTTTCAGTGGCCACCCTGATCCCTTCAGATTGCCACTTCACCATCTGTTCAAAGGTGACTCTTTCCAAAACTTCAGGTGCAATTCTCAAGAATTCAGGAGCGGCAGCAGCAGAAACAGCTGCAATGCCATCGGTCATCTCAAGTAATCGATCGCGAGTGTCAACTGGAACTCGATTCACAGTGTTAGAACCATCCTTCAACACCCCTGCGGCGTCGCTAACACCGGTTACCGCCAGACGTCGGGCTAATGAGATCAAGGGTCCACGGTGAGTTGCGCCAAGTTCAACAAGAGAGGCCGTAGCAGAATCAAAAAGTGTTGTAGTTTCCCGCCAGGACTTCTCTGCGACGACATGAGCTAGTTCAATGAATCTGTTGGCATCGTCGGCAATTTTAGGAAAGAGTTCAATACCAGCGCCAAGTGCATCGCCCGCCTGGTCGTAGGAGCGCCGGGACAAGATTTCCAAAAAACCACCGAAACGACAGAATTCTTCGAATGACAATGTCTCCAGAAGTTCTGGCGTGGCCTCAAACAATCTGCAGGCCAAGGCAGAAGATTTCCAGGTACCGCGATAAAGATCACGACATACGTTTGACCAGTCATCGATATAACGCGGTCGCAATCTAAGCATTGCCTTAGGAGAGGATTTGAAATAAGCCACAGCCAGTGAGGGTGAGTCTTCACAAAGTGAATTGCCTGTTTTACCCCATTTGAGAAACTGGCCCGATGGTAATTGTCGCTGCACAGCGACAGAAGCATCAAAGAACTCGGCTGCTGCTTCCCAAGAACGAACAGTCCTGCGGGCAATCTCTAACCCCTCAAGCGCCCATTGCTCACAAGTCTCTTCTGCCAGTCGTTCCGTCAGCTTTCCAAGTGCCAATTCATAGCGCTCAACAACAACAGATGGAAAATTTCCCAGGTTTTTTTTTACCGAAACAGTAGTGAGGTGTTTTTCATTTTCAGAATTGGTCAATTGCTGGCCTTCATCAAAATCTGTCATACCGCATTCATCACAATATCGAATGTATTAGCAATAATTCTCGCAGAGGCACCCCAGATAATGCGATCTTCATAAGCATATGCAGTCATTACACGGGTATCCCCGCTACGGATAAGAGTTATCGTCCGTTGAGACATTTCATCAACGAAAACTGTAACTGGAATCTCCACAACTTCCTCTACTTCCCGTTCTTGGAGCGTGAAAACCGTTTGGTCGGCAACACGCCCAGCGAACGGCCACACCTTAAAACCGGTTGAGGTTTCTACGGGAGCCATTCCGCACCAAACATCAATATCACTGGGATCGATACCCAACTCTTCATTTGTTTCACGAAGAGCAGTGTGCATAGGCGATTCATCAAATTCCTCACTCATTCCACCAGGAAACGCCCATTCTCCACTATGATGAGACAAAGTGCTTCCCCGCTTTATCATCAACACACAAGGTTCCCCTGCCTTCATACAGAAAAGAACACATACGGCAGCGGGTGCACTCACCCCTGAAGTGTCGTATTTCACTGAAGAGTGCGACATCAAGGCAATTTCCATCTGATTGAGCGTCGGGTTCAAAGCAATGTACTCACGCGAAGATAGAAGTTACAACCTCATCGATACTTCGTTGCACCTGTGGATCATCGGTAATACCCCAAGTGACAGAAACTTGACAAGCTCTACGATGTGAAACACCTTCTTTGATAAGACGTCCCGCGTAAATGAGCATACGAGTGCTCGCCCCTTCTTCTAAGCCATGTTCGCGAAGGTTACGAATTTTCAAACCAAGTCGAGCGAGTCGTTCGGCTACATCTAAGTCACAACCAGATTCGTGTGAAATGATCCGAGCTTCGGTCTCTTCATCGGGAAAATCGAACTCAAGAGCAACGAATCTTTGACGAGTACTGTGTTTCAAATCTTTCAGTGCGTTCTGGTAGCCAGGGTTATATGACACAACTAGCAAAAAGCCATCAGCAGCATTAATGACCGTACCAAGTTTATCGATCGTCAATGAACGACGATGATCTGTCAGTGGGTGAATTATCACCGTGGTATCTTTCCGAGCTTCCACGATTTCATCCAGATAGCAAATCCCACCGGATTTAACAGCTCGGGTAAGTGGCCCGTCTATCCACCGTGTTCCATCTGCGTCCAGTAAATATCGACCCACTAGATCGCTCGCTGTCAGATCCTCATGACACGCCACAGTAATCAATGGCAGCTTTTCGGCAGAACCATTTGGTGATGCACTTTTAGGTTTCGAGGGTGACAGGGATTCACTTAGACGCCATGCCATATGCTCTACAAATCGAGTTTTCCCTGTCCCGGTCGGTCCTTTGAGTAGAATCGGAACCCGTTGTCGATAAGCCGATTCGAATATTTCGATTTCATCTGACGTCGGGACGTAAAACGGTTCGTCAGATACGTAAAATTCTTCGATGTTGCGTTCGGTGTATTCCTGCTTTATGGCCATTAGTACTCAAGCCCTGAGGGCATTTCCTCACCAACTACCGCCGGTGAACTAATTATTAATCGCATTTTGTATCTCTGGATTTGTCCGCCAGAGGTTTGTTATTTGTTCGCGTAGATCTGCAAGTTTCGCTGTATTTTCAATCAATAGGTCAGCTCTTTCAGCCCGTTCTCCGCTCGTTATCTGTGCTTTGACCCTTGCATTTTTCTCTGTCTCACCCAAATTGGATCGAATCTTGATGCGCTCGGTTATCAAATCTGATGGTGCTTCAATAGTCCAAACTGCGTCAGCAAGATCATCCCAGCCAGCTTCAAAAAGCTTGGGAACTTCTATGACAATAATTTTAGTTCCACGCTCCTTTTCCTGTATCAATCGTTCTTCAATCCAACTACGAGCAGCCGGCCAAACAATCATTTCAAGATGAATTCTCAACTCTGGAACAGCAAAAACCAGACCGCCCAATTTCGCACGATCAATAACTCCAGATTCATCCAAAATCTCTCTTCCAAACTGGTCGATAATATCCTCGTATGCATCGGTTCCGGGCCGGTATGACAAATGTGCAACTTTGTCCGACTCGATCACCACAGCACCAAGTTCGCGTAAGACATGAGTGACTTCGGTTTTCCCCGTACCTATACCGCCGGTCAGGCCAATGACAAACACGCTTACTCCAGGATGCAAAAGTAGCTAACCGGGTAATCTTACGCTCACTCGGCTATTTTGGAAGTGCAATTTTCAACAGGATTAGAGTTCAAAAGTAGTAAACTTTGGTACCGAATACTGGCCAAAAATACCGAATGCCTCTAACAATTCAACTTTCAACGGCCTATACAGATGTTGGAGTGTGATATTGACCGAGTCCGCATATCGTCCCCTACCGTCTGTTGACGCGCTACTTCGGAATGATGAAGTTCTGGGACTTATCCAAAATTTTCCTCGCAGCGTAATAACGAGCATCGCGCGAGATGTTCTCGCTGAAGCCCGACTTTCTATCAAGAATGGCGGAAAGTCGCAATCATTCGATCAGTTATCCGCCCAAATAGTCGAACGAGCAAAAACAATATCGCAAAATTGGCCTAACGTTGTGATAAATGCAACCGGAGTAATACTACATACGAACTTAGGGCGATCTCCTTTAAGTCAGCGAACTACAGAAGCCGCAACAACTTCTGCTTCACTTTATTCGGACGTCGAATTCTCACTATCAACCGGAAAAAGAGGCAATCGCAATACCCACATTTCAAATTTAATCGCACAAGTAACTGAATCCAATGCAGGAATCGCAGTCAACAACAATGCAGCAGGTGTTCTACTAACACTCGCCGCTATAGCTGGTGACGAACAGGTAAAAAGTGAAGTAATTGTTTCAAGAGGAGAATCCGTAGAAATAGGTGGAGGATTCAGAATTCCGGACGTCATGCGGCAATCTGGAGCGAACTTGGTAGAGGTCGGCACTACGAATCGCACATATGCCTCAGACTACGAATCAGCTATCAGTTCCAAAACCGCAGCGATCCTGAAAGTTCATCCCAGCAATTTCACCGTTGATGGTTTCACCCATACACCAGAACTCAAAGAAGTAGTCGCCGTGGGTAAACGACACGGCGTACCAGTCCTCAATGATTTAGGTTCAGGTTGTTTGATAGATACTCATCAGTACGGTCTTGCACAAGAACCACAGGTACAGTCTTCAATCTCCGATGGAGCTACGTTAACTCTTTTCTCAGGTGACAAGTTAATCGGTGGGCCACAGGCAGGCTTAATTGCCGGAGAACAAAAATGGGTAGATCTTGTCTCAAAACATCCTTTGGCAAGAGCCGTGCGAATCGACAAGGTAACTCTATCGGCCATTTCAGCTACTCTACGTGCTTACCTAACTGGCACTTATGAAAAAGAAATTCCAATATGGAACATGATTTCAATAAATGAATCTGTACTGGCTGATCGAGCGGAAACATGGCGATCCAAGACTGGCGTAGGAACTGTTGAGCGCTCTACATCAACTATCGGTGGCGGGTCACTGCCAGGGCAGACGTTACCAACATCAGTCCTATCGATAGATCCCCCAGGAAGTGCTCAAAATTTCGTTCGCTGTTTGAGAGAAAGTCCAGTTGCTGTTGTGGCACGAATAGAAAATAATCGCATAATGCTTGACCCCAGAACGGTTTTTCCCGATCAGGATAATGCCGTGATAGAGGCGATCAAATTCGCCCTAAACAAGTGTGAATAATGAGTCCTAAACGCCGAAGACGCCCCAGGCCTATATCCGAACAGCAATGGTCTCCAAGTCAAACAGCCGGGCTAGAGCCCGTCGATATTGAAATTGATCTACATGGCATGAGGGTTCATGAAGCCATTCCTGCCATTGAAGAGCATCTACAACAATGCCATGACGCACGTTTACACATCTCTAGAATCAACCACGGGCAAGGTACTGGCGCGCTGAAACAGGTAACAAACGAAATTTTATCGAAAAGTTCATTAGTTGCTCGTCACTATCCAGCTGCACATGGGGATGGTAATGATGGCATCACGATTGCAGAATTGGATTATGGAGGTCACCGTGCTTTCAATAGGCGCGCTAATAACTCTATAGTTCCAAAACCTCTAACCCGAAAATAAACCGTCATCTGCTCGTATTCAAAGAAATCAGGAAGAGTAAGCTGTAAATATCTGTGATAGAGCTAATCCATATATGAATTTTTCAATACCCAAATGACTTTATTTGAGCATCGAAGACAAGAAATCCAGGATCAAATAGCGCCACTAGCTACTCGTATGCGACCGCGAAATCTAAAAGAATATTTCGGTCAAATGCACATCTTAGCCCCTGGCACAGTACTTAGAAGAGCGATCGAAGAAGACCGGTTACCATCTATGATTCTATGGGGTCCCCCCGGAAGCGGTAAAACCACTTTGGCAAGACTTGTGGCCGGGGCAACAGGTTCTCATTTTGAACAAATAAGTGCTGTGACTTCTGGCGTGAAAGACATACGGGAAGTGATGGCAGGCGCGGCGGAACGACTGGGGGAAAATAGCCGACGAACAATCCTGTTCATCGATGAAATTCATAGATTTTCTAAATCACAACAGGATGCGCTACTACCTCACGTGGAGGATGGGACTATAACGTTGATCGGAGCCACAACAGAAAACCCCTCATTCGAAATAATTTCACCGCTTCTATCTCGAACCAGGGTTTATACCCTAGAACCTCTAAGTGACAAGAATCTAGAGGAAATAATTAACCGAGCTATTTCAGATAAAGACCATGGGCTTGGGCATGAAAAGATTTCTCTTTCAGAAAAGGCGAGGCACTTTCTGTTGCGTGTAGCTAACGGTGATGCTAGATCCGCATTAAACACGCTCGAACTTGCCAGCGAATCAACTAGTATCGATGGCTCTGGTGAAAAACATGTGAACGTTGAAACTATCGAACAATCAGTTCAAAAACAGTCACGTTATGACCGGCTCGGTGATATGCACTACGACACGATTTCGGCATTTATCAAATCTATACGTGCCTCCGATCCTGATGCAGCACTTTATTACCTGGCAAGAATGATTGAAGCCGGTGAAGATGCAGTATTTATCGCACGGCGTTTAGTAATATCAGCGGCCGAAGATATTGGATTGGCTGAACCAAATGGGCTCACGGTCGCTATGGCAGCCCAGCAGGCCGTCAGCTTTGTTGGTATGCCTGAAGGTCGCATTCCGCTAGCGGAAGCTACTATTTATCTAGCCTGCGCACCCAAATCAAATTCAGCCTATAAAGCAATTGATAAAGCATTAGAAATGGTACGCTCATCCAGAGACGAACCAATTCCAAATCACTTACGTAATGCACCGACCGCATTAATGCAAAAGCTTGGTTACGGTAAAGATTACAACTACCCTCACGATAAACCTGATCACTTTTTAAAACGTGGCAATTTACCTGAGGCGATCAAAAACCAACGGTTTTACAAACCAGGTAATCTCGGTTCGGAAAAGCTTAGTCGCCAACGTTTGGCCGAATGGTGGGGTGATCGTTACAAAGAAAAGTAAACTTTAACCAGAATTTCATACCTCAGGCAAGTTCGCGCATTACTCGATCAAGTGCAGATATAGCGAATTCATAATCATCATTTGTTAAACCGTAATGTGTCACTATACGAAGATCAGAATCTCCACCATTTATGTATACACCTTCTTCTTTCAAGCGAGACGCGATCTGATTCCCTGTATGCGGAGGCACTCCGAACCTGATGATGTTGGTCTGAATATGCTCAGGGTCAACAGATATACCCTTCATCTCAGCCATTCTTGAGGCGATATGACGAGCAGAATCATGGTCTTCCTGCATACGTTCGATCATTGAATCAAGAGCAACTAGGCCAGCAGCAGCAATTATGCCGACTTGACGCATGCCTGAACCCAACATTTTCCGCCAACGATCAGCCTCCTGTATAAACCCTTCCGAGCCAACCACAATCGACCCTATAGGACAAGAAAGACCTTTCGACAGACAAAATGTCACACTGTCAACATGCTCTGTTAGATCGGCAACAGGCACGTCTAACGCTACCGCAGCGTTAAAGATCCGTGCACCGTCAAGGTGAACGCTCAAACTTTTCTCGTGACCAGCGTCAGCCATTGCTTTCATCTGTTCAGCATTAAGGGCGCGACCACTGGAAGCGTTATGCGTATTTTCTATCGCCAATAGCCTAGTCGTGGGCTTGTGATAATCCCGCGGTTTCACTGCATCCTTAATGTGATCGGGTTCTAAAAACCCAAATTCATCAGTTCTGATGGGATAGAGAACAATGCTGCCTAACACCATAGATCCACCAGCTTCATTATTCATAATATGACACTGATCTCCCACTAATACTTCCTCGCCGCGCTGAGCGTGCGCAAGCATGGAAACAAGGTTGCCCTGCGTACCAGAAGAAACAAATAATCCCGCTTCTTTACCAAGTAGTTCAGCTGCACGTTCTTGAAGATGATTGACGGTCGGGTCGTCACCATAAACATCATCACCGACCTCAGCTTCATACATCGCCTTTCGCATTTCAGGGCTGGGATGTGTCACCGTGTCGCTGCGCAAATCTACTCGAATCATGCCATTGATTCTCCAGTTTGAAAACAAATCCTAAGAACGATACATACGGCAATGGATTCTAACCCTGATACAAGTTCACGCATACTGTATGAACGTATACTCGAAGATAATTTTATGAATCATCCACATACCCATAATTAAATCTTCACAAATATTACCGATGAACAATAATGTAAAAATTCGATCGAATTTTTTTGACCCGATCCCGTGGACAGTACTGCTATTTACGGTTGTCATTGACCAAGTAACTAAATGGTTGGTTATTGATAATTTGGCGGTTGGTGAGTCACTGCCAGTAACTGGGTTCTTCAGATTCACCCATGCATGGAACACAGGAACAGCGTTCTCGTTGTTCCAAGGTCAAGGCGACATCCTGACCTGGGTATCACTAGCAGCCGTCGCAGTACTAACTTGGATCTACAGTTCAATTAAGAACCCGCCCTGGGTACTTAGAGTTGCGTTCGGACTCCAATTCGGAGGTGCTATTGGCAACATCACTGATCGCTTAAGATTGGGTCACGTAACCGATTTCATTGACGTAGGCCCCTGGCCAATTTTCAATGTGGCGGATTCTTCCATTGTTATCGGTATCGGTCTGCTGATCTTCTATTTCTGGTTTTTGAACGATGACTCTAAAGAAGATTCTCAAGATTTAGACTCTGAGAATTCGCAGGCAGCGAAGAATTCCTCCAACACCAATAAAACTCCCGACTCAGTGGAATAAAAGATGAGACCTTTATGGAGTTTGTAATAATTGAAAAACAGCAAGGCCAGCGTTTGGATGTGGTGTTAACAGAAACAACGGAGCATTTGGGATCACGGTCACATATGCAACGTTCAATACTGGCAGGACTTGTTTCAATAGACGGTATTACAACCACACGTGCTTCAACTAAAGTAAGTAGTGGACAAATTATTCGTGTTGAACCAATAAAAGACTATCTAACACCTGCTATAACGCCCAGTGAATTAACTCTGAATGTAGTTTTTGAGGACGATGATATTGCGATCATTGACAAGCCCTCAGGAATGGTCGTCCACAGCGGAGCCGGGCATCTCACAGACACTATGGCTAATGCTGCCGTAACACGTTGGCCAAAAATTTCTGCGGTAGGTGACACTGATCGGCCTGGCATCGTGCATCGACTCGATCGAGATACCAGTGGACTTTTGATTATCGCTCTTAACCCAACTTCATATGACAATCTGACAGCAATGATCAAGAGACATGAGATCGAGCGAATATACACAACGCTTGTGCACGGACACCCAGAATCATCTAAGGGAACAATCGACGCACCCGTAGGTCGAGATCCACATCACCGCACTCGTCAAGCAGTGAATGAAGATGGGCGTCCGGCGCTGACGCATTATGAAGTTATCCGCGAAATAGGTCAGTTTTCTTTTTTAAAGATTAGACTCGAAACCGGTCGTATGCATCAGATTCGTGTACACATGACGGCGATAGGACATCCTGTAGTGGGAGATCAAACCTATGGTAAACGACAGGGTATTGAAAATTTAAGTCGACAATTTCTACATGCCTCAAAACTCATATTCAATCACCCTATTTCATCTGAAAAAGTATCTGTAACATCCCATCTTCCTGATGATTTACGAAGTGCAATTTCCTTGATCGAGTGAGTAACATAATTCATACACCTTCTACCTGTAATTCCTCTGCTAAAGTTCTTGAATGACATCATCAATACCCCCCGTTCGGGTACGTTACGCTCCTAGCCCCACCGGTATCCCTCACATCGGAAACATACGCACGGCTCTTTTTTGTTGGATTCTGGCAAAAAAATCCAAAGGCCAGTTCATCGTAAGGATCGAAGACACCGATCGCAATCGATATGACGCCGAGGCAGAAAAGGCGATTTTCGAATCACTAAACTGGCTTGGTCTCGATTGGGACGAGGGTCCGATCAAGGGCGGCCCTCACGCACCATACGTTCAATCTGAACGCAGGCAAACATATATCGAAACAGCTATGAAATTGATTGAAAATGGGGAGGCCTATTTCGATGACACCACTCCCGAACAATTAGCTGCTCTTAGAGAGCGACAGCGGGCAGCAAAACAGCCGCCTCGATACGACAATCGTGGGCGGTACCGTAGCAAAGATGAAATTGAAGCATCCCGGAAAGCCGGGCTACCAATCACTATTCGACTCAGGGTCCCAGAACATGGTTCAGTTTCATTTGAAGATACTGTACGAGGGAAAGTCACATTTGATTTAAAAGAAATAGATGATTTCGTGATCCTTAAATCGGACGAAATGCCTACCTATCACTTGGCACATGTCTTAGATGACCACTCTATGGGTGTCACTCATGTAATCAGAGGAGATGAATGGATTTCAAGTACGCCACGTCACTTACTGATCCATAAAGCACTAGGGATCGAACCGCCACAATACGTTCACGTACCATTAATTTTAGGGAAGGATAAGGCGAAGCTCAGTAAACGGCATGGAGCGACTTCAGCCCTTGAATACCGTGATCAAGGGTTCCTGCCCGATGCAGTATTTAATTTCATGAGCCTACTCGGCTGGTCTCCTGGAGATGATACCGAAGTAATGAGTCGAGATGAAATCATCGAACGTTTCACAATTGAACGTATAAATGACTCTCCCGCAACTTTCGACAGTGAAAAACTCGCGTGGATGAACGGTGTTTATATAAGAGACATGGACACCGAGCGCCTTATGGATCTGCTTGTGCCATTCATGGAACGCGCAGAGTCGGAAGGTGGGATGCCCAACTCAGTTGAACGACCAATCGATCGAAATTATCTCCGTCAACTCATTCCACTAGTCCATGAACGTCTCAAACTTTTAACCGAAGGTACTGAGGCGCTTGATTTCTTCTTTTCTGATAATGTCCAACCAGCAGCGAAAGACATACCAGGTCGAAAAATGGACGTGAACCTCACCGTCAAGGCATTGGCGGCAGCGCTTAAACTGTGCAAAACAGTTTCAACATTTGAACCTGATCAACTAGAAACAGCATATCGGTCTCTGGCTGAAAAAATGGGGTTGAAACCAGGTCAACTGTTTTCACCTATACGAGTTACCACTACTGGAAAAACATTTGCGCCGCCACTGTTCGATACCATGGCAGCTATTGGTCGAGCAAGATGCATAACCCGAATGGAAAATGGTCTCAAAATACTTAAATCAACTCAATAATCTAAGTTGACTGAACATTTGCACATAAAATTTCATTGACCGTGAGATACCCCAATACCTATACTAGTAGTCAGCCCATCTGCACTTCAGATGATTGTCCGATCGGTCACACATCATGTGTCACCCAATAACGAATTAGGAATTTCTTTGGTAGAACTACGAATCAACGATGGTGAAAGTTTCGAGGGGTTTCTGCGCCGCTTCACCAAGAGAGTGCAGCAAGAATCAATAATTTCTGAAGCCAGACGACGGCAACACTTTGAGCCTCCCAGCATCACCCGAAAGAAAACCGCTGCTGCCAAGAAGCGCAAGAGCGTTAAGGCAACTTTAAAAAACATGTAAGCATGTAAGAAAAGCCTGTGGGGCTGAACGGCAACCTTTATTCACACCTCGGATACTCCGGGGTGTTTTTTTTGAAATTTTCATACAGGTTTAACAATTCACAATAATATTCCCGTGATTTTGCTTCGGGGAGAGGCGACAATAAGACAACTTACAGTGACTCAAGTTTTGACTTCAGGTGTTAAGCATCCAGGGGGGTACAGCCATTGAAGTTCGGAATCGTTGTCTTTCCAGGTACCTGGAGCGAAAAAGACACTCGATATGCAGTTTCAGATGTACTGGGGTACGAGTCTGATTATATCTGGCATGATGATGACAATTTGGATAAATATGATGTCATCGTACTACCTGGCGGATTCTCATACGGAGATTTCCTGCGATGCGGAGCGATCGCACGCTTCTCTCCCGTCATGGAGGCAGTTCGTATTTTTGCAAACAAAGGTGGTCCGGTCATTGGAATATGCAACGGGTTCCAAATTCTTTGTGAATCCAATCTGCTACCTGGTGTGCTAATGCGGAATGACCATCTGGAATTCCGTTGNATATGGACGGATTTACGGGTAGAAAATACGTCGACCATCTTCACTTCAAAAGCAACTNAGGGACAATTACTCCACATCCCNATGTCTCATGGTGAGGGTAATTACCAAGCTNACGACGAAACAATTAGTCGCNTTGAAAACAACGGNCAGGTAATTTTTCGCTATTCCGACACTTCTGGGAACGTGACTTCTCAAATCAACCCCAACGGTTCAGTCAACAATATAGCGGGAATAATTAACGAGCGAGGTAATGTTCTAGGGATGATGCCTCACCCGGAAAAGGCCAGCGAAAAACTTATTGGTGGCGATGATGGAAATATAATTTTTAAATCCCTGATTGAAAACACAGTCACTTCTTTGAAATGACTGTGTTTTGCTCTAATAAAGGTCCCTCAGAACAAGGGAGCAGAAGGCCCAGATGACAGTAAGCCAGCAAACACTCGATGAAATTGCCTTGAGTCGGTCCGAGTACGAAATGATCATTGACAGGCTCGGTCGTGAACCGGCTCCGCTCGAGTTAGGACTATTCGGAGCTTTATGGTCTGAACACTGCGGGTATAAGCACACAAAAGCTCTACTTCGAACTCTTCCATCTTCATCCAAACGTTTGCTGGTAGCTCCCGGAGCAGAGAACGCCGGCGTTATTGACCTTGGTGACGGTCTGTCTGTCGCCATGAAAATCGAATCTCACAATCACCCGTCCGCCGTTGAGCCCTTCGAAGGTGCTGCCACAGGTGTAGGTGGCATCATAAGGGACATCTTCGCTATGGGAGCTCGACCGATAGCGTTACTCAATTCTCTAAGATTTGGACAACCTAATAATGCTCGAACCCGCTATTTATTGAATGGAGTGATAGGCGGTATATCTTCGTACGGTAATTGCATCGGTATCCCCGATGTTGGAGGGGAGATATTTTTCTCTGACAGTTACAAGGGTAACCCCTTGGTCAATGCCATGTGTGTTGGATTGATCGAGAATGGAAAAGTGGCTAGCGCTTCAGCCAGGGAAGCCGGCGATTTACTTTTACTAGTAGGGGCAGATACTGGCAGAGACGGTATCCACGGCGCATCTGGATTAGCTTCTAAAGGCTTCGAAGAAGAAGCTGAAATGCGATCAGCGGTCCAGGTAGGAAATCCATTCCTTGAAAAAGTACTCATAGAAGCGTGTATGGAATCACTTGAATTACCAGGTGTAGTAGGCCTCCAAGACTGTGGGGCCGCAGGAATAACTTCTGCTGCAATCGAAATGGCAGAACGTTCTGGAATGGGGTTAAAGCTATTCATAGACCGAGTTCCCAGACGAGAAAAAGGCATGACCCCATATGAAGTGATGCTTTCAGAATCACAAGAGAGGATGTTAATCGCAGTAACCCCAGGCGGAGAAACACAGGTATTTGAGTTGTTTGAAAGGTGGGATCTTGACGCAACCGTTATCGGCGAGTTTGAATTGGGAAGTGACGTAAAAATATACGATGAAGGCAAACAAGTTTGCAGCACGCCGGTAATCACACTCACAGACGCGCCAGAGTACAAGTTAGCTAGTAGTAAACCTGTATGGCTTGACGCACTTCAAACTGTTGACATGAGTAGGATCCCAATGCCCAACATACCTCCGATACAGGTGATGTTGAAAATGCTGGCTTCGCCCAATATCGCTTCCAGATTTCCCATCTATCGGCAGTATGATTATCACGTTCAGACCAACACAGTTATCGAGCCGGGCGGAGATGCTGCGGTATTACGGTTGAAAGGCTCTAAAAGAGGCATCGCCATTTCGACCGACTGCAATAGCAGGATCTGCTACCTGGATCCCAATATCGGCGCATCCATCGCCGTCGCCGAAGCGTGCCGCAACATTTCTGTCACTGGCGCGGCACCGATTGCACTCACAGATGGCTTGAATTTTGGAAACCCAGAAACTCCAGATGTTCAATACCAATTAACGGAATCAATCGGAGGGATAACTCGCGCGGCTGATGCTTTCAACATACCGATTGTTAGCGGAAACGCTAGCATGTATAACGAATCGTTGGGCTCTGCCATATTCCCCACTCCGATCATTGGGTCACTTGGTCTGCTCGAAGATGCAGAAATGCATGCCACAGTCGGGTTCAAATCTCAAGGAGATATCATCATTTTGATCGGAACCGATTCCTGCTGGGATGAAATAAACGATATTGCAGGGAGTGAATATCTTGAACTGATACACGGCAAAGTTGAAGGTCAACCACGTTTAGACTTGGATTTAGAAGTGCGGACACAAGAGGTTTGCAGAAAAGCAATAAAAGCAGGGCTTGTTGCCTCGGCTCATGATGTCTCCGATGGAGGGATTTCGATCGCGATAGCCGAGTGCTCGATTATCGGAGGGATTGGTGCGGTCATCACCAAAGCTCTCCCACAGCGCTGGGATGCAGGCATGTTCGGTGAGTCTCAGTCACGTATTCTTTTAAGTTTGGCTAATAAACACATAAACCAACTCGAATCTATAGCTCTATCACACAATGTACCAATGACCATTATCGGTTTTGTAAAAGGCAATAGCCTGGAGTTCGGGAATTCACTTTCTATCCCATTGGCAGTGGCCTCTGAAGCATGGCAAAACGGATTCAATTTAGCTACATCGGAATGATTTCTCATGATTCCAAGTTACATTGATCTTGAGGCAATATTTGATCACTACGATGCCGTATTTTTTGATGCTTACGGCGTTTTAGTTGACGGGATCGACTCACTTCCTAATGCCGAACACCTCGTAAATATGATGAATACGTCAGCTATGAATTATTTCATTGTTACAAACGATGCATCTAAGTCCACTGAATCACTATCAAACAAATTCCAAAGTCAAGGTATGAGAATCCCTGTGGAACGCATTGTTAACTCTGGCTCATTGATTTCTGGCTATTATCGAGATCAGGATCTACTAGGACGTCCGACATTGGTCCTAGGAACAACAGATTCGAGAGCATATGTAGCAGGTTCGGGTGGAAGGATATTGGACTTAGATAGTCCCACTGAACCAGATGTCATACTGTTTAGTTCTAGCGGTCCATATGACTGGGAATCCACGCTCAATCATCTACTTAACCTTGTGTCGAAGAGATTCAAGGAAAAAGATCCGATACAGATGGTGTTACCCAATACAGACTTTATATATCAAGATGGACCGGCTGAATTCGGGATGGGAGCGGCGGCATTCGTAAAAACGCTTGAGGAAGCGCTTATGCGCTTACATGGAAAACATGACTTTCTACGAGCATCTAAGCTAGGAAAACCTAATCCGCCGATATTCATCGAAGCCATACGCCGTGCCGGATCCGACAACGCTGTTATGATCGGGGACCAACTTGAAACGGACATTCTAGGTGCAAATAATGTAGGACTGGACTCCGCCGTTGTAACTACAGGAATTAATAAGCGATCGGATCCTAAGGAATTTAAGGATATGCCGGATAACCTCACTCCTCGATACATCCTCACCTCACTGGTATAAAATTACCCATCAGAAAAATATACAAAGGAACGCGAGTGCAGTCGCACTCGCGTTCCTTTGTAGCAACACAATCAACCAAAAAATGCCAACCTACGTTTACAAATGCAATCATAACGGTCATGTTTTTGATCTAATTCAAAAATTCAACGACGAGCCAGGTGCGAATTGCCCAACGTGCGGAAGCGAATCACGCAGGCAAATCACATCACCGACCGTGATCTATAAAGGATCTGGATTCTACACAACTGATTACGGATCAGGTTCTAACTCGAACAGTCAATCACAAAAGGATGACACATCTAAAACATCCAGTTCCTCAGAATCCAAATCAAAAAACTCATCTAGCTCCTCATCGTCTAAATCAGAATCTGCCAAATCTTCTAATTCTGCTTCAGCAAAAAGTAAGTCAGCAGACACTAGTGGGAGTAACTCGAGCCATTCGCATGGCGCGGGTGGACACACTCACTAATCTGTTTCAAATCCTAAATGCGTTCCGTTATACAACGTGTCGATCAAGCATCTGTTTCTGTGGACGGAACAACCGTTGGACATATTGATCAAGGACTTTGCCTTTTCATAGGTATCACTCATGATGACACTGAAGAAGACATCAAATACATTGTGGACAAGACTCTGAGCATGAGAGTGTTCCCTGAAAAATCAGGGGCGTCAGGTTTCGACCAATCGGTACAAGAAGTAAATGGTGGATTACTACTGATAAGTCAATTCACTCTCTACGCATCAACTCGTAAAGGACGGCGCCCTAGCTTTATCGATGCAGCTCATAGGGATGTAGCGCAGCGTTTATTTGACAAAACTGTGCAAGCTTTTCACTGTAGTGGACTACGGACAGAGACTGGGGTTTTCGGAGCGTCAATGAGCGTAAAAATCGATAATGCCGGTCCTTTCACAATCCTTTTAGATTCAAGTGATAGAAATACGTCCCGGCGGCGATAAACGCACACTCCAATACATTTCCAAGGCTACGACGAAATCCAGAGCATTCTCACGATAGACAAAAAGGTGTTTTTGCTAATCAGGTTATTTTTGTCTCGTAGTCAAGTGAAATGTCGAGTGCCATAGGTGAATGAGTAAGTGCGCCAATTGAAATAAAATCGACTCCACTACTTGCAACCTCGGCAACATTTGCAAGAGTAACGCCACCAGATGCCTCAACGATGCACTGATCAGAAATATGAGCAACAGCAGACCGCATATCATCTGGATTCATATTATCGAGCATTACAATATCTGCACCGGCACTTGCTGCGGATATTGCACCTTCAACCGACTCAACTTCAACTTCGATTTTCAGCGTGTGGGAAACTGTTGCACGCGCCTCATTTATCAATTGTTCAAGTGTGTTCCCTGTACTTCTAAGCGCAGCAATGTGATTGTCTTTGATAAGCACGCCATCACTCAGATTCATCCGGTGATTCCTTCCGCCTCCAATATGCACAGAGTATTTATCGAGTCTCCGAAGTCCCGGAACAGTTTTTCTGGTGTCTACTATAGAAGCATTAGTTCCATCAACTGCGGACACATATAGATCCGTTAAAGTAGCTATGCCACTCATCCGCTGTAAAAAATTGAGCGCAGTCCTCTCTCCGCTGAGTATCGAAGCAATAGATCCCGAGACCGTAGCTAAGGTCTGCTCAGCAGTTAAACGATCACCGTCTTGCAAGCGGTAAACGAATTGCAAGTCAGGATTTACACGTTTAAATACAGCATCTGCTATGTGCAATCCGGCAAGAATGCCAGGTTGTTTTGTAACAATTGATACTGTGGCTTGAAGGGTCGGCGGAATTAATGCCAGCGAAGTCGCGTCAGACCCAACTGCATCCTCTGCTAACGCACGATCAATAATTGCGTCGAGTTCACCGGGATCTGGAATCATATGGATTGCCTGGTTGACTGCTGTCCGATTGTTTTAGCCGGCCATTTCCAGCATTCGTTCAAGTGCGAGGAGAGCGTTTAGGCGATTGTCGGGTTCAACCTCTATCCGGTTTATCGCAAGTCCAGCCAATATGCCCTCAAGAACCCAAAGAACATATGCAGGGTGTATTCGATACATGGTTGCGCAAGGACACACCACCGGATCAAGAGAGAAAATCTCCTTACTCGGATTTTCTGCAGCCAGTCTGCGCACCATGTTGACCTCAGTTCCGACTCCCCAAGAAGTCCCTGCCGAAGCACCTGCGATTTCCTCAAGTATGAATTCGGTCGAACCGTACATATCGGAGGCCGCAACTACCTCCCTGGTACATTCAGGATGAACAATAATGGTCGTCTTAGGGTTGCGGGCTCGCGCCGCTGTAATCTGATCAACCGTAAATCGCGTATGAACGGAACAATGACCCCGCCAAAGTAAAACTTTCGTCCTCTTTATATCTTCGTCAGAAAGCCCTCCCATTGGTAAAGACGGATTCCAGACTGCCATCTCATCTTCCGAAATACCTTTTGCAACTGCAGTATTTCGGCCGAGATGTTGATCCGGCAGGAATAAGATCTTTTCGCCGCGATCTAACGCCCAATCGAATGCTTTATCAGCATTAGAGGAGGTGCAAACCAAACCTCCATTTTTTCCGCAATGTGCTTTTATCGCAGCAGCAGAATTCATATAAGTTATAGGTATGACCTTTTCCGTGGAGCCCAAAATAGAATGAAGATCATCCCAACAATCCTCTACGTCTTGAGAAGTTGCCATATCAGCCATTGAACAACCAGCAGCTAGATTAGGCAGTAATACGTTCTGATCGGGCAGGGTAAGTATGTCTGCCGTCTCTGCCATGAAGTGGACTCCACAAAAAATAATCCATTTCGCTTCCTTGGTTTCAGCGGCCATTTTAGATAACTTGTATGAATCCCCAGTAAAATCAGCGTACTGAATTACATCATCGCGTTGGTAATGATGTCCTAGGAGAACTGCTTTCTCCCCCAACTCTTTACGGGCGAATACGATTCCGTCAGCAATTTCATCAGGGGTAAGCTTCAAATATCGCGTTGGTACTTTCTGCCAGCGAACACCAGTTTGGAATTCTTCCTGAAGAGTTTTCGTGCGAAGGTTGCCATCAGTCTGGCAAAATGCAGATTGCTCCAGCTCGCTAATAGCGATGGCCGTTTGCTTGCTAAAGGCAGTCGTCATGCGACCGGCACCTTTTCCTTTTTCACCTGTGCCCCAGATAACTTCGCTTCAAGAGACCATGGTGAACTTTCGGTTATTTCAACCTCAACTGTCTGACCCACCCGAGGTCGTTGTGATTTCAGATCGGATGGCGTATTTAAGTACACTAGTTTATCGCCTCTACTACGACCGTGCAGTCTACCTCTCTTACGACCTTCAACAAGTACATCTAAAGTAGAACCAACCAGATGCGCATTATTCCGAGTTTGGATTTCTTCCTGGAGTTCTCCGACTGCAGCCTTACGAGCCTTCTTCACCGACCGATCAATATCATCTTTCATTTTTCGAGATGCGAATGTTCCCTCCCGATACGAATATTCCGAAACGTGCACTTTTTCGAATTCAACCCAGCGAAGCACATCCATCGATCGTTCAAACTGTTCGTCAGACTCGCCGGAAAAACCAACTATAAGATCCGTCGTCAGAGTGACGCCGGGAATCATCTTCTTTATCTGGGTTATTTTTTGTAGGAATTGTCTGGCCGTATATCCACGTCGCATGTTGGCCAATACCGTATCGTCGCCAGCCTGGAATGGAAGATTGATCATTTCACAAACTTTCGGAAGATCACGAACAGCTTCCAGTATCCTCACAGACATATCGTTGGGATGCGATGTTAAGAATCTTATTCGCTCCAAACCATTAACCTCATGCACCATCGTCATCAAATCCGCAAGGTCGATTCTTGGTCGCAGATCGTGACCATATGAGTCTACATTTTGACCTAGAAATGTGATCTCCTTCACACCACGAGCAACCATCATTTCCGCCTCATGAACAATCTCTGAAGAAGTTCGGCTTGTTTCCCTGCCCCGCCGATACGGAATAATACAAAAAGTACAGAATTTATCGCACCCATGTACTACCGGTATGAACGAAGAAACATGAGGAGTCTCAGGAACCAAGCCGCTGAGGCATCCTGAAGGGTCTAAACCGTGCCGAACGCCTGCTAATTCAAGAATGGGTCCAAACTCCTGAGGTCCGGACCAAACATCCACATGAGGAAAGCGACGTTTAAGTTGGGATTTTTCAGGACCGACCATACAACCAGTCACGCCAATGATTTGATTGCCGCGGTTCTTTTTATCTTTGCCAAGCCTACCTAGCATTCCAGTGGCAGTATCTTCGGCCGACTGACGTACGACACATGTATTCAACACGAACACATCAGCAGCAACTGGATCTTCCGCCAAATCAAAGCCCATTTCAGAAAATCCACTAGACAAACGTTCTGAATCAGAAGTGTTCATCTGGCACCCTACAGTCCACACATGATAACTAGGCAATGTTTATGTAGTCCGCTAATTGGCTATTGATAAAGAAAGGTATGGCTTAACTAGATTTTTTAGTTTCTCGGCCATTTAAAACAACATTATGCATTAAGGATATAACCGGTGCATCATACATACTAGATCCTAGATCAATTATGATGCACAAACGATCCACTCAGCGTTATTGTTCATGCACTAATAGTATCGCCCTGAAAAATTTACAGTCAGGGCAAGATTACAACGATTCGGAGTTATGAGACTGTTGGTAAATAAACATCCAAAAATAGTGAAATTAGGTCTCATTGGATGTGGTGCCATGGGCTCAGAGTTGGCCAGATCTGTCCAACGAGGAGAAGCCGGACCTGCCAACATTATCGCCCTATTCGACCAATCTGCATCAGCTAGAAATANCCTCTCCCAAGAATTGAACCGATGTCAAGCCACACCATTGATTNAGGCGAATACGNTTTCGGAATTAACAGNGATCGATGAGCTCGACTTGATTGTTGAGTGTGCTTCTCAACAGGTTGTGACAGCTCATGCAGTGAATATCGTAAGCGCTGGCAAATCGATGCTAATCATGAGCTCTGGAGCGATGATAGAACCTAGACTGATGCAGATGGTCATGGCATCTGCTGAGAAGTCAGGTGCTTCACTTTACATCCCCTCAGGCGCTGTCGGTGGTATAGATGCACTGCGTGCATCGAAACATCTCCTCGAAGAGGTTACTATCATTTCGAGTAAACCACCGATCGCCCTTTCAGGTGCCCCGGGATTCGCTGGCTGGGAAGATGAAAAGATCAATAAACCTACAGTGATCTTTCAAGGTTCGGCAGCAGAAGCTGTGACTTTATTTCCTGCCAATGTCAACGTGGCCGCCACGGTAAGCTTAGCCGGTATTGGTCCCGATTCAACAAAAGTCGTCGTCATAGCCGATCCGGACTCCCCGGGAAACGTCCATGAAATAAAAGCAGTCAGTACGGCCGGGGTGTTTTCGTTCCGATTTGAAAATAGGCCTCACGATACAAATCCTAAAACTAGCTTCTTAGCTGTTCTAGCTGCAGTGGAAACTCTTAGATCTATTTGCCAACCAAACTTGCGTATCGGAACTTAAGCGGTGGCAATCTAAGCACGGTACAGGTGTGATGGCGGAGGGTGCGGGATTCGAACCCGCGAGGGAGCTCAACACCCCCAAGCCGCTTAGCAGGCGGCCGCACTAGGCCACTATGCGAACCCTCCTAGAAGATCATCACAGTTGCGTCCTGCTAAATATAGCTTCGCAAGAACCCTTCGCAAAGCGCTTGGAAGGGAATTGTTAATGATTAACGCATATTCAGGCGACACGGCGAAACCATTATTTGACGAGGCGACGTTTTAACAAATAAATCACCAAAGGCCACATCACAACAGTAAGTCCAATCATATAAACGGCGGCCCATAAGTGTGTGAAATCCAAATGACCCAGAGCAAATCCTCGGGCGATGTGAACTCCGGGTGTAAGTGGCATCAACCAAGCAATTGGCTCGACCCAATCTGGCAGAGTCGAGAGCGGAAAAAATGATCCTGAAAAAAAATAAAGTGGCGTGGCTATCAACGTAAACACAATAGTTAAAAATGTTGTATGAGGAGCTACCGCCGAAAAAAGAAAACCCATAGTTCCGAACAGTACGCCCACCATTGCAGCTGGAATCAGTATTCCGAAAGCAAGCCAACCATCCAACCAACCAAAAGCCACGGCAACTGACGCTACACCTATCGTAGTCATAATTGATCTTGTAACTGCCCACAACACGTCCCCGATAGTCACTTCAACAACCGTGATCGGAGCTGTAAGAGCAGTCTCATAAACATCATTCTCTATACGGTTGTAAGCATTCCACGAAGTTTCAAACAAAGCGTGAAACATTGCTGAGCCCATAATCAAACCTGGAGTAACGAACTCAGCATAAGAGTCAGCTCCATCAACTGTATTGACAAGTTTCCCAATTCCAAATCCGACAGCTACCAAGACGATGACTGGTTCAACCAAGACCCATGTGATAACAAATTTCCAATACCGTATGAACGCTATGGCATGCCGTAACCATATTCCCGTGATGCTACGACGCCTGATATTGAAAACCGCATTTGATAGGTACGTCATCCATCTCTCAATTCTCGCCCAGTCAACGTCAAAAACACGTCTTCAAGGTTGCCGGCACGATAGGAGGTTCTAACTCCGGCTACTCCATCTAACCCGGAAAGGTCAGGAGTAACGCCTTCCGTTCCCGTCACACTTAACAGAGCACCGACCTCGCGAAAAGAAATTTCGTGTTTGTTTAGATAATCTCGCACGCGCCTCAGGGGGGCCGGTTCAGCCCTAACCTGCGCAACTTCTTTGGGAGCATGTCTCAGTATCATTTGATCGGGGGTACCTTCATCAAGAATCTTGCCTCGATCCATGATGGAAAGCCGATCACACAAGATTGCGGCTTCTTCCATGTAATGGGTTGACAAGAGTACGGTCACACCCGATTCCTTGAGAATCGCAAGTTCTTCCCAAACGCGATTACGACTTTGTGGATCAAGACCTGTCGACGGTTCGTCCAGCACAATTACAGTTGGGCTAGCCATCATCGAACGTGCAATTGCCAATCGACGCTTCATCCCTCCCGACAGCTCATATACATTTGCCCCAGACCGATCACGCAGGTTGAAAAATTCAAGTACCTCATGTGTACGTTTTTGCGCACGTGATTTGGAGAGTCCTATCAAAAATCCATAAAGAAAAAGATTTTGGTAAACAGTAAGCCCTGCATCAAGTCCGTCATGCTGAGTAACAACTCCCATAATTTCTCTAACAGATCGACTATCTTGAACTACATCAATCCCGGCAACTGTGAGTGTTCCTGAATCCACAGGGGTGAGACCACTAAGCATACGCATTGTTGTGGTTTTTCCCGCACCATTAGGCCCTAACAGACCATAAGTTTCGCCCGGCTCAACGTGAAAAGTTATTCCGTCGACCGCTGCAATGTTTTTGTATTTTCTGTAGAGGTCCTTTGCCTGAATGAGACTACCAATCACGGCATTTCTCTGAGGGTGTCTATTCAGTTGGGATTCTTCGATCACGTTACCTCTTAATTACAGCAGATATATGTATATCTAAATGTCAAATCATTTATGCCAGTGCTCGACGACGGTACCGTCACCTGGAGTCTTTCCAATCCATACTTCTCCACCTTCAAAGAATTCTTTTTTCCAGATCGGAACAATCTCCTTTAACCGGTCAACAAAATACAGGCTGGCTTCAAATGCTGGTCGCCGATGAGGAGACGCAACAACTATTACCATGCTAGTTTCGCCAATATTGACTCGCCCCGTGCGATGAGCAACTGCGATTTTTCCAATTGACCACCTGCCCCTCATTTCCTTGATGATTTCTGCCATCTTATTCTGAGCCATCGGTTGATAAGCCTCATACTCCAAATATTTCACGATACGCCCTTGGTTACTATCTCGGGTAACTCCGAGAAAAGTCACTATAGCGCCATCTACATTTGTCTTGACAAATTCAGTCAGCGCAGAAGAGTCCAAGTGTTCACCAGTCAAAAATACCCACTCAGAGTCATCAGCAATTTCGTCTGAGCCGCCACTAACCGGCGGGATCACAGCAATTTCGTCACCTGGATTGACCAGGTGATCCCTCGCAACATATTCGCCATTCAATGCCAGCATAACTGCAGTTCCCAGTTCAAGATGTCCTGGAGCAGCCTTACATGCAACGTCAACGGCATCATCCACTGTCATACCGTCAACTGCTACAACCTGCACCACACCAGTACCTGCCCGTTCACGGATAGCAGCAAAAAACAAAACTGAGATCTCAGATATATTGTGGGTCAAAGTAGAAAATACAATCAGTAACTAATAGTTCAATTAGACTAGGTTACCGCCGGATGAGCTCGAAATGGTGAAGAAACTTCACGTAATAAATAATCTCTAATAGGCTTCTATTATTAGCAATTCTAAGCGACTATGTAATACAAACCCTTTGACTAATCCCTATGAAGGTCAATACAATTTTAGGTTGTAGTGCGTCAATACACGGCTCGCTATAAAACTTTGATTGAATAATTTTTCGCTGGCAATAGACCAGCACGGAGTATTTTCCCGCATGGTTCGCATTCGCCTTCGCCGCGCTGGGGGTAAAAAACACCCTTCCTACCGAATCGTTATCGCTGATCAACGAGCTGCTCGTGACGGCTCATTTATCGAACAGGTGGGCACTTACGATCCCTTCCCAGATCCTCCAGAGATCAACCTCAATGAAGAGAAAATCAACAAATGGATCAAAAACGGGGCCCAGCCATCTGCCTCTGTAACAACCTTGTTGCAGATCAAAGGAATCATCCCAAAGGCCACAACTAATGGCTGAAACATCCGACCGCAACGAGGAAGATGCCCAGGATCCAATCTACGAAGATGGGTCTCCAGTGGATGCTATGCGTGAAATGATTGAATACATTGCTAGAGCGTTAGCCTCTAATCCAGATAACGTCTCGGTAACCGATGAAGGTGATGGTGATCATATATTTCTTCGCCTGTCGGTCGATGATGAAGACAAAGGCAAAGTTATCGGCCGTAATGGCCGGGTAGCTCAGTCAATGCGATCACTATTACGAGTCGCAGCTGTCAAAACTGACACCCGAGTCAGCTTAGAAATCGATTAGTCACTTTTCCAATGACCGGTTCATTCAAGCCATCGGACTATTTGGATGAAAGTCTAGTCGCGGCAGGTCGAATACGACGGCCAACTGGAATTAGCGGAACTGTTTTAGTCGAAGTTTATTCAAATACCACAAATAGATTCCGTGTTGGCGACGTTGTATCAATCAATGGTGCAGAACACACAATCACAGAAACAGGCGTATCTGGTAAAGCAATAAAGTTGACTTTCGAGAGCGTAGATTCGATTGAAAAAGCCAATTTGTTACGTGGTTTGGAATTATCAGTCACCGCTGAATCACTTCCGAAAAACCCACCTGGGGTTTACTACCATTACGAAATCCTGGGAATAGATGTCACTACCTTGGACGGAAAACCTCTTGGGTCTATAACCGAGATTATCGAAACCAGCAGCAATGACGTGTTCGTAATTACACCCACACATGATGAGCAACAGCGTAGACCTCCGGATATACTCATCCCGGTAATAGATGGTGTGATCATCGAGGTAAATAAAACGAGTGGGGTGATGGTCATCGATCCACCAAGTGGTTTACTCTAGCGCCCATAAAACTAGTAATATTCTTCGCCGAGATCGTAAAAATACATCGCATGATGGGAGTCTAAATGTCCGGTCACTCTAAATGGAGCACGATCAAGCACAAGAAGGGTGCAGCCGACGCTAAGCGTGGTCAACTTTTTACAAAACTGTCGCGGGAAATAATGGTTGCAGCACGTGAAGGAGATTCTAACCCTGAGATGAATTTCCGCCTTAGACTCGCTATTGACAACGCCAAGTCATTAAACATGCCCAAAGATAATATCGACCGAGCAGTAGCACGTGGAGCTGGGACCGGCGGAGATGCGGTCATCCTCGAACAGATAAGTTATGAGGCTTACGGTCCGGGAGGCGCAGGGATTATCGTGGAAGCACTCACGGACAACAAAAACCGAACTGCTGCTGAAGTTCGAGCCCAAATAACACGCGCAGGCGGAAATCTAGCTGGGGCAGGTGCGGTTTCATGGAATTTTGAAAACAAAGGGTTGATTACCGTTGAAGTTACAAATGGTGATCCAGATGACATCGCCCTAGAAATTGTAGACGCCGGCGCTGAAGACGTAGAAGTAGAAGGAACAATCGTACAAGTCACAGCACCCTACGACACTTTTGCCGACGTAAAGTCGGGAGTAGAGGCTCTGTCTGGGATCAACGTCGAGAGTGGCGAATTGGCACTTGTGCCGACGACATTAGTTCCCCTAGACGATAAAGGTGCAATGCAAACACTACGTCTACTTGATGCTTTAGAAGAACTAGATGACGTGTCCAAAGTCTATTCAAATGGTGACTTCCCCAGTAATGTCCTAGAAAAGTACGCAAGTGACGAATAATAGGCCAACATCTTTTGGGTAATACCGCACCGATTAGCTCTAAGAATCTAACCAAGTTTTACGGAAAACACCGTGGGATATCAGGTGTAAACCTGGAAATCAATGAAGGTGAAGTTTTCGGTCTCTTAGGTCCCAATGGGGCAGGCAAAACGACCTGTATCAGAATTTTTTTAGATTTCATACGCCCCACCTCCGGCTCAGCAACAGTCCTAGGTATGGATTCGCGATCGGAGTCGCTAGAAATACGGCGAAATACAGGTTACCTGCCAGGGGATTTCATTACCTATGAGAAGTTAACTGCTGAAGAGTTACTGCAATATTTTGCCAATCTGCGAGGAGGACACCTCAGGAAAGCCAAGGTACTGGCCGAAAGATTCGATTTAGACCTCTCACGGAAAATTGGTGAACTTTCTCGTGGCAACCGACAGAAAGTCGGCCTAATTCAAGCATTCATGAGCGACCCAAAACTACTAATTCTGGATGAACCAACAACCGGCCTAGATCCATTGTTGCAACAAGAATTTCACGCACTCGTATTAGAGGAAGCTGCATCTGGCAAAACACTCTTCGTTTCCTCTCACGTTCTGCCAGAGGTCGAAATAATTTGTGATCGAGTCGGCATTATCCGCGAAGGATCCATTGTCGCCGTGGAAGAAGTTGCAACCTTACGAAAACAAACGGTGACCAAAATCGCAATCGAATTCGAAGAGACTGTTTCTAATGCTGATTTCGAGAAGGTTTCCGGCGTAAGCGAAGTGACAATTAAAGATCACCACCTAACATGTAATGTCACAGGAAGCCTCGATTCGCTGATTAAGTTGGCAGCAAAGTATACGGTCGTAAATATACAGTCTGGGCATCCAGCTTTAGAGGAAGTGTTCTTGACTTTTTACAGCCAGTCAGACAAGACGACAAAAACGGCAGATTAAAATGTTACTCAACGTGTACCTGAAATCCCTGAGAGATTCCAAAAAGTCAATTATTTATTACTCAATCGGAACTATGGTGCTGGGACTATACGTAACCCTGTTTTATCCAACGATACGCGATTCGACAGGATTAACTGACTTTTTAAAGCAGCTTCCTGAAGCAATGTTGGCGTTCATAGGAGATGCTGATACATATACAACACCCGAAGGATTTTTGAACGCAGAAGTATTCGGATTCATGGGACCAATGATATTTGGCGTATTCGCTATTATCGCCGGAGCGGGGACAATAGCAGGAGAAGAAGAATCACATTCTCTAGACCAACTGCTGGCCAACCCTGTATCTCGTAAAAACGTCTTAGTGCAAAAGGCAGCAGCCTTGCTTACCGGTTTATTTGTGCTATCGACAGCACTATGGATCGGGATTATTGGAGGATCAAAAATCGCAGGGTTTGGTCTATCGTTGATAGGCACGACTCAAGCAATATTCAGTCTTTACGTGCTAGGTGGCACATTAGGTTTGATAGCGTTGTCAGTAGGAGCAGCGACTGGCAAGAAAAGCCTAGCGGGCGGATTAACTGCATCAGTGGGAATCATAGGTTTTTTACTCGATACTTTCCTGTCCGTTGTAGATGCTCTGGACCCTCTACGGTTCATCTCGGTGTTTTACTATTTCAACCACAATGACGTGATAATAAACGGCATTAACCCTGTACACTGCTTCACTCTTATATCCGTGGGCGCCATCGTTCTAGTCGTAGCTGTCTGGCGGTTCGAAACGAGGGATCTAACAAACTAATTACTTCCTGATATAAAGCGGTAACTTAACCATCAAGTAATATCACTTTTTATAGCGAATAGAACGGATTGAAAACCTCAATGTGTAGAACAACAGCCGGTCCCATGCTGACGATAATAGGAGTCGCCAGTGGAGCTCTGGGTATTGGACTGGCATTGGTACGGGAACGATTCGACAGGAAGGCAGATTTACGGGCTGCAAAAGAGGCATCGGAGCAACAAGAACATACAGAGTTCAAGAAACCTGCAACCAAATCGAGCAATGATGATAATCAGTCAAGTTGATCGGCAAGTTCGGATGCACTATTAACTGGCACTTTGCAAACATAGTCTTCGCAAACGAACGCTGTCGGCTTACCGTTCAACATTTTCTTCCCTCGTAGTAACGGTGATTTCTCATCATTAGAGACATCGCATCTAGCTCCTGCTAGTACCAAATTCGGCAAATATCTGGAGCGTACTGCAGCGATCATTTCAGTCAAAGTTGAGCTCTCATAATTACCGAGTAACACAATTTGACTAGAGTCCGTTTTCAAGAAATCAGCTGCACTAATCCAAGAAGTGACTGACAAGGGTGCTCGTCGAATTTGTGGGACTAATGCCTTGATCGAAGACTCGGCTTTTGACGCATAACCAGAGTCACCGGTTAATAAACTTAATCGAAGTAACGATAAAGCAGCGATCGAGCCACCCGATGGTACAGCATTATCGAGGGTATCTCGAGGACGGACGATCAACTTAGAATGTTCGAGCGATGTATCGTAAAAAACTTCTGATTCCTGATCCCAGAATCGATCAACCATACTATCAGCCAAATTTTCCGCTGCTTCAAGATAAAAATAATCAAACGTAGCTTCGTACAGCGTAATCAGGGCATCGATTAAATATGCATGATCATCTAGATAGCCAAGAATATGCGAACCACCATCGTATTTAGAGGATGAATTATCCTTCGCCTTCCAACTATGTATTAACCGACCATCAGGATCTTTCATGGCGGTTAACAGAAATCGAGCGTTCTTTTCTGCGATGGTTATCCAGTTAGGATTGTTAAATAATGCCCCCGCTTCTGCAAATGCCTTAAACATTAGAGCGTTCCAAGACGTCAAAATTTTGTCATCTATTCCAGGGGGGACGCGTCTTGATCGTTCCTGGAGCAAGATTGCGCTTATTCTAGAAATATCCTGCTCTAATACTTCGACTTCCAGATGATGTTCCCGAGCGAAATTTTCTAAACCGACAGGAACGTTGAGAATATTGGCCCCTTCAAAGTTACCTTCTTCAGTCACCTGCCAATACGTTTTCGCCAACAAAGCATCTTCACCGCCCAAGATTAGATCTAGCTCACCTAGAGTCCAAACAAAAAATTTACCTTCAACGCCCTCAGAATCTGCATCTGAGGATGAATAGAAGCCGCCCATTGAGTGGGTCATCTCACGGACGACGTATCCCAGCGTTTGTTCTATTACTTTCTTGAATAATGGTTTTTTGCTCATCTGGTATGCATGCACATACAGAGTCACCAACTGAGCATTATCGTAGAGCATCTTCTCAAAATGTGGCACCAGCCATTTGTCATCCACAGAGTAACGAGTGAATCCACCTCCAATTTGATCGTAAATACCACCTTCAGCCATCTTTTCGAGTGTGAGATTCACGACATGTGAAGCTTGAGAGTTACCTGTTTTTTCAGCGTAACGTAGCAAGAGCTCATAGAGCATCGGCTGCGGAAATTTCGGAGAACCCAAAGATCCACCATGTTTTAAATCGGCATCGCCCAAAAGATAGTCGCAGCCTTTAAACATCAATGAGTCATCAATTTCACCTTCGTATTTTTGAGGTGTGGAATTTCCTCTTATAACTTCGACCAATTGTTCACAACTGGATAGTAACTCTCCTCTGTTGTTTTTATACGCATCAGCAATGGCGTTTAATACGCGGGGGAACCCCGGTCGATTATGATGATCTGTAGGCGGGAAATATGTCCCCCCAAAAAAAGGCTTACCATCCGGTGTGATAAATACCGTCAAAGGCCAACCACCTGATCCGGTCATGGCCTGAACGGCTGTCATATAGATTGAATCTACATCAGGCAACTCTTCCCGATCTACTTTGATATTTACGAATCCGTTGTTCATCGTTCGGGCTATAAGTTCATCCTCAAAGCATTCGTGAGCCATCACATGACACCAGTGGCACGCGGAATATCCGATAGAAAGAATAATGGGCCTGTCCAAGCGTCGAGCAGTTTCAAACGCCTCATCGCACCATGGATACCAATCAACTGGGTTGTCCTTGTGCTGAAGCAAATAAGGGCTTGATTCATTAGCAAGTCGATTGAACATTTTCAATTCTTTCTAAAGGTTTGAGCAAACATAACTTGGAGGGGATTATGACAAGCGCGCTGTCACAACAAACCACAGCCCTAAGAACCGATAAAAACTGGTTGTGTCCAAGCCCTCGTACCACGAGATGAATAAACCGTTGCACGTACGTAACCATCAAGACGAGTTGGTTTATAGGTCGGTGAATTTACGGTGGATTCATATAACAGTCGACCATTAGAGCCGGTAAATAGCGTCGTGTATTTGGCTTGAATACCATCAGCCTCCGTTTCTGGGTCAATCTCTAACTTAACCTCACGGGTATTCGAAACCATGTCACCAATTGTTACGCCCGTAGAAGCGTAAAAATCACCATCCGACATCGCGTTCAAAATACCATCCTGCGAAAACGTCTCGGATTTAACCTGCACCCATCCCCTACCTGGATTTGAACGATCAGCAGCAAATTCATTCGTGTAGTGATGAGAATCATCAACTGCTATGCCCCAGACCTTCCGACCATTACTTAACAGTCGATCCCAAATTCCAGCTGTACTGGTTTTCCCGCCACCACCATCATTATGAGTATTTGGATGACCGTTGAAAACTTCCATAAACTTATAACCTTCAACCTGCATCATCGCCCCGTCATCAAATGCCCATCGGAAATTCGGGTGGTTAATAGAAGCCATTCCGCCTGCAGCTATTATCCGCTCAACGTTTTCACGCATAGCTGTGACAATGTCCGTAGAATCCGAAGCCTCTACCAACTCGGTAATACCGTATCCATTAACATGAACCGGGCCAACTGACTGACGCGAGGTCACCTCTTCACCATGTACCAGTAACGGCCATTTTGCTTTTTCCGCCTTGCTGCCTTCAAGTACCGTCAAGTGATTATGATCGGACAAGCAAAGCCAATCATATCCATGTTCGTGGTACCACTCAGAAACATGTTCTGGTGATGCATCTCCATCACTATTAGTTGTATGAGTATGTAAATTGCCTTTGAGCCAAGTTTTTAAAGTCATAACCAGATAGTACAGACGATTTTGAGGCACGGACATCTTGACAGGCACTAAACATGGCAAGAGACTCACACAATGTCCCAATCTGACCTGACAAACAGCCCACAACTGCGCACTATGTTCCAAGATTATTGGCGTATCGACAGCCTAGTACGAGCTGAAGTAAGCGAATTGGATGATTCGATTTTAGATTGGACTTCAGATCACTGGGGATGGTCTGGTTGGTCAATTAGACAACAAACTAGTCACATGGCATCTATACCCGTCCGATGGTTGATCGGGAAATGGGCTGACCAACTATTCTCAGACAAATTACCGATGTCACCAACACGTTATGCAATATTCAATTCCAAACAACATGACCGCCGACTCGACGATCAAGCGTTCTGGCGCATTGAAGAAATATTAAGCGCGTTAGACGAGGCTATATCCATATCAAAACGCGTGTTGATCAACACAACCATACAAAAAGCTCGAACAATGGTCGTCTACCGCGCTCCAAGTGATCAGTGGAACCTGATGCGAACAGTCCATCCAGACGGGATCTCTGCTGATCCCACAACAAGAGCAATGATCCGCATGGATTTGGTCGCAACATTCAGGCATATTCAGAACGAGTTCTACACCCACATATTCAACATACAACGCGAAAAAATCGCTCTGGGTATTGAACCGATAGTGAAGCTACCAGATGCTGGATATCACAAAGCCATTGGCTGGGATTCGAAAATGCCAGTATGGAAGGAAGCACGCTGACACAATAATGTCTCTGGAATCAATCGCTTAACTAGATATGTACAGGCAATAACATTAGAAAACAATTTAGGAGTATTTGGAAATGTCAAAACGCAAAGTGTTAATCACTGGGGCTAGCGGATATATCGCATCATTGATGCTTCCTACTCTAAGAGAGCATTTCGACCTGACTCTTGCGGACATTTCCGAAATAGACAGGGATGGTAATAAGGTCGAAGGTGTAACCATCGCTAACTTTATTGATCCCGATAGATCAAAATATCAACATTTATTTGAGAATATCAGCGCTGTGATTCATTTAGCGTTCAAGCCTCATACCCCCAGGGGAGCCAAGACAGAAAATGCTCTGATAGATCGCTTCGACAATGAGCACGAAAACATCCAAATGGCTAACAACATATATCGATGCGCCTACGATGCCGGTGTTAGCAGACTTGCAATCGCCAGCTCAAACCATGCAGCTGACTGGTATGAACATTCTTTAATTCACGAACGCAAAATGGATCTGGTCCGTCCAAGTGATTTTCCTGTGTCAGACAATTTCTACGGGTGGGCAAAAGCTGCCTACGAACTACTAGCATGGCCATACGCATGTGGAATATTCGGTAGAAAACTAGAAACTGTCATGTTGAGAATCGGATTCACCAGACCGATCAAAGTCACTGATTACCTTTCCGACTCACCCATGACAGAACAAACCAGTAACGGAATCGCCGAATTTAAACGAAATCTTGGTGCCTATATAAGTCCTAGGGATATCACTCAATTATTCAGCCGAGCGATCGAAGCTCCAGACATCGAAAATGAACACGGTATTCCGTTTGTTATCGCTTATGGTTGTAGCGATAACACCCGAAGATTTTGGTCATTAGAGACTGGGAGAGAATATCTTGACTACCAGCCACAAGACGACACGGAAATAATCTACGCCAACGAGATTAGAGAGCTCCTGACTGGAGAAGGAACTAATATACGCGGTGGAAAAGTAGGCATCTAAACACACGAAGATAACGTGAGAACGAAGAAACCCTCAGGTCGAACAGAGATGTGGCTAGTAGAAGGAAAACTTACGTTTGATGATCTTCTCTTCACCTATCTTGACAATGATCTGCTCGTATAATTCGAAATCCCACTCGCCAATAAAACTGACTGCAGTTCCGCGTTTTCCCATTCGTGCCGTGCGCCCGATCCGGTGGACATACTCTTCTATATTCTCTGGCATGTCGTAGTTAACCACGTGAGATATAGTCGGGATGTCTAAACCACGAGCTGCAAGGTTAGTGGCGACAAGCATTTTCAAGCTACCTTCGCGAAACGAAGCCATTACTCGGTTTCGTTCCGACTGAGACATGCCGCCATGGATTCCCTTAACCGCGAATCCCTCGCCAGCCAGGCCCTTAGATAAACGGTCCACACCGATTTGCATTTTGCGAAATATTAATACCTGTGACCCTTCTTCAAGATCATCAAGAATCTCTAATATGCCGTCCGCTTTATCTTGAGATGCAACGTCATAGAAAATCTGATCGACTTCATCAACGGTTTCAAGGCCTTTGGTATCCGAAACCAGCTGTATCCAACGTGGGTTGTCAAGATAACGACGAATCAATCCTCTTATAAAATTTGGGATGGTTGCAGAAAAAAGAGCGGTCTGGCGTGCACTCGGAGTTCTCTTTAATATGTATTCCATATCATCAGCGAAACCGATGTCTAACATCTCATCAGCCTCATCCAGCACAGCCATATCTACGTATCCCAAATCAAGCGTCCTGCGGTTCATATGGTCTTTCACACGCCCAGGTGTACCTACAACAATGGCCATGCCCTGTTCAAGCAACTTAATCTGCCTGGCAATAGGTTCCCCGCCATAAACTGCTACAACACCTACCCCTCGGTCCCGTCCTATGAGAGACAATTCTCGTTGAACCTGTTGGGCTAACTCACGCGTCGGCACAAGTACAAGCCCCTGGACTTGGCGAGAGCGAGGATCGACAAAATTACACATCGGGATTCCAAAAGCAGCAGTCTTCCCAGATCCCGTTACCGCTTGAGCAACAACATCTCGACCCTGGAGAACCCACGGCATTGAGGCTTTTTGTATATCTGACGGGTGTTCATATCCCATGTTCAGAATGGAATTGACGATCGTCTCCTTCAGTTCAAGACCCCCCCAAATGACAAGGCCTTCAGAATCAATTGATGACTTAGACTGAGTATCTGGTGACTGTCTACTGCCAGAGCGGCGTGACTTCACTCTGCGCCTCCGAGAGCGATTACGATTATCACTGCCTGAACCAGCATTATCAGTAGCAGGCTTATCATTCGATCGCTGATACGATCCATCATGCTGCTTGCTAGTAGCGTTACGCTTAGTTCGGCCTGAACGGCCTGTGGTTACACCGACGGTATCTTTGGGGTTATCGGATGCCGCAGAGGGCGAATCGGGCGATTTGAAGTCACGAGCGATACGGCTGTGTGCAGCAGTGCGAGAATTAAGTTCTACAGATGTTGATTTGGTGTTACGATCGCCGCGCCCAATGAGACCTTTCAGTCTGCCTAAATTACCCAGTGTGCTGTTGTCCTTGTGAACTTTAAATGAATATTAGTGATTTACGTTTATTAATTCTATCTAGTGTACGACCTACAGGCAGGTTTACGAAATCGAGCAAGCATGGAACAGTATTCGTTAAAGCCTGTTCAACCGTAAACAGGTAATTACAGTGAGAAATTAGATACTGTTCGAAACATGAACAGCATCCAAATAACAAAACAACTTAATTCATCATCATCAATATTTTGGGCTTCTCTATCCAAGCCATTGAATTATCTCTCTAAAAAATGGGTTGCCATAACTTCAGCATTACTAGTCGGGATATTACTTGTTTTAACAGGGTTTTTAATTACTGAAAATCTCCTCTTACTCGCTTCAGTACACCTAATCACACTTTTAGGTTGTACCTTTATCTACCTCATCCTCTCGAGGAAAAATAAAGAAGGGGATGAACAGATCAGGTCACTTAAAGATCGTATTTCAGCAGAAGCTAGTGCAAGCAGAATCCTACAGGGTGCCAAATTATTGAACAGAGATGATGCAAGCAGTGCAGAATCCCGGTTAGCAGTAGCAGCAAGAACAGCAACCAATTACGACGCAGCTATTATTTTCAACCTACAACATGCACATGGTGCCCTGATTCCCTCACATTGGAGCTACGAAGGCCAACTGAATAATATCGGAGCAGAATTTGAGCCTCTAGCGGAGAGCTCCCCGGGGGCATCAGCTATCAAACAAGGCTCAGCAATCGTAATGTGAGGGAATCAGGGCACCATGTGCATGTTGT
>NYZY01000032.1 GCA_002687335.1 Chloroflexota bacterium | reverse complement strand
GCAACAAAGATGAGAGTGGCTCGGCAATTGGGCGTGAAGCGCCGGTGCCTAGAACCGCGTCAATAACGAGATCGGTTGTTTGAAGCTTCGATTTAAGTGACTTAATCCCACCCTTTGACAAACCATCAACGATAGTAACTCCGCTATTCTCAGCCAAATCTCGTTTTGGGTCAGATGATTTTCTCGGAGCGCAAAGAAAGACTGTGACTCGCGCTCCCCAGGTGGATAGCAAACGACACGCGATAAGACCATCGGAACCATTGTTTCCTGATCCGATTAAAGCGACTATCCGTTTACCGTAGATATCAGGTTCCATTTTCGGTGTTTTGCGAATAGCTTCCGCAGCCGCAACACCGGCGTTTTCCATTAAGTTATCTACAGATATTCCTGATTTGGCGCAGTTTTTTTCGATGGCTTGCATTTCAGCAGCCGTTACGAGTTTCATGGCTTCCATGCATCATCATGGGCTTCGCCAACTGCTGACGCTGTCGCTAGTTCGCGTGAATGTGAGAGGCTTAGAGCGATACGAGTTATTCCCATTTTTGTAGCACGGACTTTGGCTGGCCCGTGTAAAACAATTTCGGGTGCCCTGCCTCTACTTCGGGTGATCTCGATCGATTTCCATGGCATGCCACGTACACCTGTTCCAAGTAGTTTCATGACAGCCTCTTTAGCGGCAAATCGACTGGCTAGTTGATTTGCCCGGCCTTGTGCGTAGGACTGTTCACCCTCCGTGAATACCTTAGTAAGAAATCGTTTAGGGTATCGTTCCAGTACTCCAGCGACCCTTGGAATCTCAATTAAGTCGATCCCTGTGTAAATCATGTTTCAGGTGCCTCCCGTGCATGGTTTAGTACGAAGTCGAAATGTTGCTCAAAATAATACTTGGCATAAGTATCGCTTGTAGCGGGCAATTTTAGATAGGATCTAATTTAGTCTTTAACTAAATCGGATATTTATATCAACTTAGAGGTCTCCTAATAGTGACAGCGCGCATCATTGACGGTAAAAAGATCGCTTCAAAAATCCACGATGAGGTTAAGGTAGGCGTAAGGGATTTTGAATCCAAATATGATTCAGTCCCCGGCCTGGCTGTAGTTCTTGTTGGGGATGACCCCGCATCTCATTCTTATGTGAAAGGTAAAGAAGCAGCATGTGCGAAAGTCGGAATCATGACCGAGACAATTCGATGTGAGGCTTCTATTACGCAGGCGGAATTGTTGCATACTTTGGGCAGCCTAAACAGCGATCCGAAATTCAGTGGAATTTTAGTTCAGTTGCCGCTCCCCAAGCACCTAGATGAAGATGCCGTGATTGAGGCTCTCGATCCCGCAAAAGATGTGGATGGTTTGCACCCAATCAATGCTGGATTGTTAATGCTCGGCCAGCCTCGGTTTGCACCAGCGACACCACTTGGTGTTCAGAGAATGCTGCTTGAAGAAAACGTGAATTTGAATGGTGCAAAAGTAGTGATCCTAGGACGAAGTAAACTTGTCGGTATGCCGTTGATGGCATTGTTGTTGCAAAAAGGTCCCGGAGCAAATGCGACGGTCACCGTTTGCCATACAGGTACCAAAGATATCGGGAATGAGACTCGTCAAGCTGATGTACTTATCGCAGCAGCTGGTTACCCGGGCGCTGTTACTGCGGATATGTTGAAGCGTGGAGCAATTGTGATTGATGTGGGGGTTTCGCGGGTTGAAGACGCAACTAAAAAACGCGGCTACCGCCTTAGTGGTGATGTAGAGTTCTCTGGCGCGTCTGAAGTTGCTTCGGCTATCACTCCTGTACCAGGCGGTGTAGGGCCGATGACGATTTCAATGCTTTTAGTAAATGTGCTTCAAGCTGCCAACCTGGCTGCAGCAAGGGCAGAATGCCCTAGAAGATCCAGCAATTTACGATAGAATGGCCCATCGGCCTTTTCTATCTAACAGGGGATTAAGTAGATTCTTGTGGCGTTGAAGTTACGTTTATAGCACCTGATAATTAATGGCTAGTTCCACCAAATCTAACGCAAAATCTCGGTGTCAATCCTCGAAGTCGTCCAGAAATGGAGATTCATCGGAACTGATTAGTCAAGATTTGCCAAGTACAGTTGATGATCTTGATTTATTTAAGATGATGTATCTCATCCGTCAATTTGAAATCGCTTGTGGTGAAAACTATTCGAAGGGTTTGATACGCGGCTTCCTCCATCTTTATATAGGTCAGGAAGCAACTGGCGTTGGAGCTGTTTCGAGTCTCAGGGAAGACGACTATATCGTTAGCCACTATCGCGACCATGGTCATGCTCTTGCTCGCGGCATGGATGTCAACCGTGTAATGGCAGAGTTGTTTGGACGTGCGACAGGAACGTCTAAAGGTAAAGGCGGATCGATGCATTTGTTCGATGTTGCCAAACGCTTCATGGGTGGACATGCCATCGTTGCAGGTCAGTTGCCTCTTGCTGCTGGACTTGCTCTGGCTCAGCAGTATCAAAAGACTGACGCTTTGACTATGTGTTTTTTTGGTGATGGTTCAACCAATCAAGGCGTTTACCATGAAACGTTAAATTTGGCTGCAATATGGAAGTTGCCGCTTTTGTTTTTTCTTGAAAATAATATGTACGGGATGGGTTCTTCCATTGAGCGAGTGCGAGCTGGGGGAATTGATTTTTACCCGGGTATCGCCACCTACGGTATTCCTGCCTTGGAGGTTGACGGGATGGATGTTTTGGCAGTGAAAGAGGCAACTGATGTGGCAGTAGGGAAAATACGAAATGGTGAAGGACCTCAGTTTATTGAAGCTAAGACCTTCCGATTTGTCGGGCATTCCCTCGCCGACGGTCAGAAATATCGCAGACAGGAAGAGGTGAAAGAATGGGAAGGTAGGGATCCTGTCCTGACGTTTCCAGCAAAGTTGGTCCGAATGGGCCTGGTATCTGATAAACAGATTGCCAGAATTAAAGCGGAGGTTGACGAGACGGTGGCGAAATCCGTCGAGTTCGCGGAGCAAAGCCCAGAACCGGAGCTATCTCAGATTTATAACGATGTAACGGTCTAAAAGATATGCCAGAAATACTTTTTAGAGAGGCATTAAAACGAGGCCTAGAAGAGGCGTTAGAGAATGACCCGCGGGTGTTTATGATGGGGGAGGATATTGGGGAGTATGGTGGGGCCTATGCAGTTACCGATGGTTTTTTACAGAAGTTTGGGCCAGAGCGAATCAAAGATACTCCTATTTCCGAGCAGGCGTTTGTAGGTGCTGGAATTGGAGCCGCTGCAGCTGGTTTGCGTCCTATTGTTGAGTTTATGTCGATTTCTTTCTCCCTAGTGGCGTTTGACCAGATAGTGAATATGGCTGCTAATCTTCGTTATATATCTGGGGGGCAGATTAATGTCCCGATGGTCATTAGGGCGCCTACAGGCGCAGGGGTGCAACTGGGAGCTACTCATTCACAAAGTTTTGAGACTTGGCTCGCTGAGGTGCCCGGCATAAAGGTTGTGTGTCCGTCGAATCCGTATGATGCACTTGGCTTAATGCGATCAGCCATCAAAGATGACAACCCCGTACTAGTTGCCGAGCCTGCGCTTCTTTACGGTGATAAAGGTAATGTTCCTGACGAATATTACGAGATTGAGCTTGGAAAAGCTGATGTAAGTCGCTCAGGGACTGATATTACCCTTGTGTCATATGGTTATGGTATGCGTCCGTTAAATTCTGCTGCAGATAGTCTTGAGAAACGAGGTCACTCTGTTGAAACGATTGACCTGCGTTCACTGAATCCACTTGATATTGAAACTGTTTTGACCTCAATACAGAAGACGAACAGAGTTGTGCTTGTAGATAGTGCACGTCGTACTGGTGGTGTCATGGCCGAAGTTGCCGCAGAGCTCCAGCAACGAGCATACGAATGGCTTGATGGACCGATCATGCGAGTAGGTTCTGTCGATGTTCCTTGGCCTTATAACAAGGGCCTTGAACAGGAAGTCCTCACTGATGCTCAGGATGTGCTTTCAGCTGCTGCCGAAGGTTATGGACTATAGGAATTTAATGTTTGTAGTCGAATCGGGTGTTATTTGTAATCTCCTATGTGGGATTCTGAACATAATTGCGTAACACTGTGTAGTATTCCCACTAGCGAACCGTTGATTACGTGATCTCTGTTTCACTTTGATTTTTTCACCAGCTAAGACAATCTGATTACTATCCAAATTCCATACGATAGTTTTACAAATCTGATTCAATATGGCCTTACAGAATCGGTTAAGGCTGACTTCATCCAGATTTGTGCAGCGGATTCAGAACTTCGACCTGGCAGAGTAGCGCGGGTTGATGGTATATCTACTTTTGTACATGCGGATACCGGTGATTTTCGTGCTGGAAGTACTTTCGCACGAAATACTACCGATGTTGAATCTGAAATTGATCCCATTGAACCGACGGTTGGTGATTGGGTATTAGTACGACCAGGCGATAATCAAGATTCGGATGAGATTGAATTTGTTTTACCACGAATTTCCTTGTTGATTCGAAACCGATCTATGCGAGGAAGATCCGAAGGTAAATCAAATGAACAGATTCTAGCCGCTAACGTCAACACGGTTTTCATCGTGCAGGCTGCAAATAATTTTAATGTGTCAAGATTAGAACGCGAAGTCGCGCTGGTATGGTCCAGTGGAGCTGTTCCTGTGATTGTGGTTTCAAAAATAGACTTGATGCGGGAAGTGGATCCTCTTAATTTTCTGGCGCCTTTAGCGTCAGCGGCGCCTGATGTAGAGGTATTTGCAGTCAGTGGGTTGACCGGCGTAGGGATAAGTTCGCTTCGCCGCTTTATTCCAGGAGGTGAAACGGTTGCCCTTATAGGCGCATCTGGGGTTGGTAAATCTACGCTTGCGAATCAGTTGATTGGTGAAGAGATCATGGATACTGTCGGCATTCGCAAATCGGATACTCGTGGCCGCCATACGACAGTGACTAGGCAGTTGTTACCTTTGTCAGATGGGGGTGTATTGATCGATACTCCGGGTATACGCACAATTGGTCTTGTAGAAGGACGCGTAGATGCACTTACCAAAACTTTTCCAGAAATAGCGGAGTATATGGGGCGATGTAAGTTTCGCGATTGTGCCCATGAAGATGAACCGGGCTGCGCTATCACAGAGGAGATTGCTGCTGGACAATTGCAAGTTTCTCGTTTTGAATCCTATAAGCGTTTGTTCCACGAGTTGGAAGACCAGCGGGCTAATAAAGACCGGGGTATGAAAACCGATAATAGCAGGGAAGACCGAATCAAGGCGATAACAGCGCGCCAACAGTCTAGGCTTGGGAAGTAGGCTGATGGTGGTAGAACGGATCAGATCAACTGCGATCAGATCAGGGTCGCAGGATTGTTGTGTACCAACTATCCTAGGTATTGATAAATCACAGTATCAGTGTCGCATGTGTGCTCATTGATGTTGTGATCTGAGTGTTCCCGCAGGAGAGGAAATTTGATTAACGAAGTGACCATGCCCTCAATGGGCGCCGACATGACTGAAGGTACTATTGCAAAATGGCTAAAAACCGAAGGTGACCAGGTCAGCCGTGGGGACAAATTAGCTGAAATCGAGACCGATAAAACAGTTGTTGAGATGGAGGCATATGCTGATGGTGTGCTCCGTCGGATCACTGTAGAAGAAGGCTCTTTGGTGCAAGTCGGAACCGTTATTGCCTACATTGGCGATCCGGAGGATGAAATCCCTGAAGCTGTCTCGGCTCCAATAGTGGCGAAAAGTGATATGCAGTCCCCCGAACAATCTCCAACTCCTGCTTCACCCGATCCAGTAGTGGCGAAAAGTGACATCGTTACAGAGCCAACCGTAACGGTCAGTTCTGTAGGGGACGGTAGGGTTAAAGCTTCGCCGATTGCTCGCAAGATTGCTGCTGAAAAGGGTATCGATATTGCTACTGTGCCGGGTACCGGACCTGGATCTCGTATCACCAAAGCAGATGTCGAGAATTTCACTCCTTCGGCACAATTCGCCCCATCAGGTGTTAGCGCTAGTGTCGCAATTGATGGGTCTGACACCCCTCTTTCCTCTATGCGCCAGGCAATTGCTAGAGTCACGGTTCGATCGAAGACGGAATCACCTCATTATTACGTGACTCATGAAGTGAATATGGGTGCTGCAATGACTTTCCGGTCACAGTTGAATGAAGCGCTGGATGATGACGTAAGGGTGTCTGTAAACGATATGGTCTTGAAAGCAGTTACTACGTCGTTGGTGAAGTATCCCAAATGGAACTCCTCATTCGATGGCGATAAGCTTGTGGGGCATTCTGATATTAATCTCGGCGTTGCGATAGCTCTTGATGAAGGCCTTATCGTACCTGCGGTGATGGGCATTCAAAGGATGTCTTTAGTTGAGATTTCCCAGGCGGTTCGTGATTTGGGCAGGCGTGCACGAGGTGAAGGTGGCACGCTTACACAGGATGAACTGACAAAAGGGACATTCGGGACATCAAATCTTGGAATGTTTGGGACCGATACGTTCGCAGCAATCATTGTTCCTCCAAATGCTGGAATAATTGCTGTTGGTGCTGTGAAAGAGAAGCCGATTGTTAGTAATGGCAACGTTGTGGTTGGGCAAACGATGAATGCTACTATTTCTGCTGATCACCGGGTGGGTGATGGGGCAGAGGCTGCTATTTTCCTCAGTGAATTTCAGAAAACTCTTGAAAATCCTGTTCGCCTAATGCTGTGAGTTCCAGATAACTTTAGTGTCGAGTTAATTCCCGTCCAGGTGAGTGCTTTTTGTAAACAAGACCGAACTCCTCGTAGGATTGCGGGGCAGTCTACAGGCTGATAAACGATGTACGTACGTGAAATATTTACTAGACATGAGCGAGCAATACTCAGTCGATTTTTTACGAACATCGATGAACCGGTTTTTGCCCTTATCAACCTTCCTGAGGTTGTAAAAGGGGCTTTATTTGCTCGTTATAGTCGATCGCACAAATCGTTACGTCGTTTGTTTTTGGATGAATTCTACGATCAAACTGACATAGCGTCTGAAGAACAAAATGATTCAACTGTTAGTAATGATGTGGTGTCAGTTGACCGGGCGCAGGGACTATTTGATCGCGTTTTTTCGGAGTATGGCGATGATTCTGTAGCTCAATTGGGCGGAGCCCATATTGCATGCGAACAGGCCTCTAATATTCTCACTAAGGTTTTGGAATGGGGCCGATTGGCTGCGTATTTGGAGCAATCAACTCGTTACATCTTTTACGATCAGAAGTATGGCGATAATTATCGGTATATCGTTCCGCCGGAGATCGAAAGCGGAAAGATCGCCTTACATTACAAGGACACTGTCGATTGGTTATTCGACGAGTATTCGCAACTAGTTCACACTTGTGTGACTTTTTATGAAAATCAGTATCCCAGGCAATCTGGTGATTCTAAATTCATCTACAACGCATCAATTAGAGCTAAAGCTTGTGATGTCGCACGTGGTCTTTTACCAGCATCGACCTACTCAAATGTCGGGATATTTGCTACTGGACAAGCTTATGAACATTTACTTATAAGAATGAATAGCCACCCCTTAGAAGAGGTGCGTGAATATGCTCAAAAAATACTTGTGGAGCTGCGAAAAGTAATCCCTTCTTTTATGAAACGTGTGGATTTGCCCAATCGCGGTGGTGTCTGGTCACGCTACTTGAAAGAAAATCGTGATGCAGTCGAGAGGATTGCATCGAGTATTGATGCGGATCCGGATCCTACCCCCGAAGTATCTTTGGTTGAATGGGATTCAGATGCAGAAAAAAAGATTGTCGCGGCTGCCTTGTACGCGCACACACAACTCTCTGACGTTCAACTTCAAAGCGTTGTCGATTGTATGAGTGATTCTGAAAAAACTGAAGTGATTAAATCGTACGTTGGCCAACGTAAAAATAGGCGTCATAAGCCAGGTCGCGGTATGGAGCGATCCTTTTATAGATTTGATGTGTTGTCTGACTTTGGCAGTTTTCGAGATCTACAGCGTCACCGTATGTTGACCATTGACTGGCAACGGCTAGGTGTAAAGCATGGGTATTTAACCCCACCAGCCATTCGTGAGGTTGGCTGGTCACAAAGATGGAATGACGCTATGGGGCGTATGTCAGTTTTTTATACTCAGGTATTGAATGATCATGGTCCTGAAGTTGCACAATATGTAGTGCCGTTTGCATTCAAAATTCGATATTCGATGCAGTTCAATGTTCGTGAGGCATTTCATATTCTAGAACTGCGCACTGCTCAGCAGGGTCATCCAGATTATCGGAGGGTGTGTCAACGGATGCACACTCTTATTCGTGACAAAGCAGGTCATAAGGCTTTGGCTGACGCAATGTCTTACGTCGATCACGGATCATATAGTTTGGAACGGCTTGAGTCAGAACGTAAAGCGGAGAACCGTCGCTCGGTTTCAACCGACTAACTGTTATCAGTCATTGGATTGGGTTGTTTCTTGGTCATGATCCATGCTGGGATGAGAGCTAGGAAGCATACGACTGCACCGTACTGGTAAAACCTCGTGAATACTTTCATACCGGCTTCGCTAGTGCTGTCGACTATGTGTTGCTGTACATCCGGATCGATTGAGAAAGCGGGTATGTCTGTAACCAGTTCATGAAATTGTGCTGTCCCCAGTGTAGTCATTACGGCTAAGCCAACTATCATTCCTATCATTCGTGAGGCACTGAGCAAGGCAGATGCAATCCCGCGTTGGCCACGAGCAACTTTCCTGAGGGCGGTTTCCGTAATTGGTGAAATAACCAGCCCCAGCCCTAGACCTGTAGTCACTAGGTGGATGGTCAGTATGGGATCAGTGATATTTATAGTCCACTGAGACATCAGTAAGAAGCCTATGCCGGTAATGCTCGTCCCTATTATTACCGGGGTTCGTTCTCCTACGCGTTGTGTGATGTAACCTCCAATCAAAGCCCCAATACCTATAGCTACTGTCATTCTTAGGAGCTGTAGTCCGCCTTCTAACGGAGACTTTTCCAATACAGTGGCCGCCAATAATGGCACTGTGACCATGCCGATGATTAACGCAGCTCCGATGAAAAAATGAGTCACGTTCGCAAGGTTAAATGATAGGAGTTTGAACAGGTTTTGAGGAAACAATGCCTCGCGTGAACGATTATTGATGAAGAGGAGAAGTAACACTAGTCCAATAGTAAGCGTCAGTGAAATGGCCATGAGCGTATCCGGATGGCCTATTCGCACAAGTCCAACGGTCAACAGTGTGAGGGCAGCTGAAAAAATAAGTCCCGTCCGTACATCTATGTGTACATTGGTCCGTTTGCCTGGTGGATTTTTCATAATCCAGACCGATGCAGCTAGCGTCAAAGGAATATTTAGCCAGAAAGCCCATTCCCATGAAAGCCATGTTCCTATTCCTCCTCCCCATATGGGGCCGAAAACTGCTCCTGCTTCAGCACTTGCACCNACCAAACCATANGCGATANCTCGGTGTTTATNGTCTACTAGNTCGCCTGCGGCTGCGATGGTTATGGGAATCACGGCCCCGCCACCGATTGCNTGAAATATACGTGTTCCGATAAGCCAGTTGTATTCGGGATCTCCACCGTAAAGCCACCCTGGGATTTCAGGGGAAACTGCCACCAAAATAGACCCAATTGAGAAAATTGTCATTGCAAGTAGGAACGCTCGTCGATAGCCGGCACGGTCAGATATGCGCCCCATCAGAGGCATTGCCGCGGTGTAACCGATCAAATAACCCGTGATAGACCAACTTGCGCGATCGAGTTCACTTACTGCTACTCGTAGATCTGTCATCATTTCTGGTAAAAGGGTTACAACTACGGTCTGGTCATCTGCAGCAATGAAGACTCCAAAACACAAGGGCAGCATGAGTTTGTACGGGGATATGAATTGACCTATTCGGCGGAGCATCGTTTAAATCGGTGGTTGAAGCAACGTTTTTGCATTGAAATTGGATAGTGTTATTACTCGAATAGTGTTTGATTCATCTCCAGGTTGCGTAATTCCAGTTATAACAATTTTTTTTAGGAGATAACTTTCGGCATCTAGGGTCAGGCTTATCTTTGGTGTAGCTTCTCTCTGAACCTCTCCAACGAGCGCAGCAAGGGTGGTCGCAGGGATCTGTCCCACAATGACCAATTCACCGCTCATCTGTTCGCTTTCTGCATATCTTGCGTTTTGGGTTTCCCCAAGAATATCTGCTACCAACTTTATCGGGTCGAGAAATGAAAAAGGACTATCCTCAGGGGCAATCTGAGACCACGTGCCGGTAAGTGGATTTGTCATCCACGTTTTATCGTCAATGACAATGGCTTCAATGCGTACAAAAGCGCGTCCTATTCTTGCTTCAGCAATAAGATCAAAACCGTTTGAAGTAACAATCCCACCGGCTTTTGTCATTTCGAGTGAACCTGCGAGAGTCGTGAATCCTTCACGGTGAGTTAATTCGAACTCGAAATTGTTAAGTTCTTGCATCGCCTTGTGCGAGGAATCTACGGCATTGGCTGGCGTTATGCGAGAGAAGGTCGGTTCCTCAACAGCCGTATGATTTGAGCAACTGAGCGCAATGAGAAAAAATAGCGCTGCGGCTGTTACAGGTATGTGATGTAAATGAACAGTCATCTTGTGTGCGTTCGCAACCTAACCAACGTTGTTGATTGTTAGTTAATCAAATTGGTCTTGGATAATAAGTTTTTAATCGAACTTAAGGGTCGCTACAGTCCCGCATAAAACCGCAGTTGTCGCATCTCAGCTTGCAATGGAGGTCGACCAGTTGAGATTCGCAACGATCACAGATCCAAACCTTAGTTTCTGTGTTTTCATTCATGTGGGTTCAAATATTACGATCTGGCTTTTTACTTCGGTCAGAGTTGTTTCATTCATATTAAGAATTCCCAGTGGTTATCTGGGTATTGTTGACGAGAGGAAACTGTGATCAATGGATCAGATCAAAGGTCGATTTCGTGCGACTAGACGAGAGAGTTATTGTTCACGAGTTGCCTCAAGGGAAATTATCAAGCCATTTAGGTGCCGATGAAATGAGGCTACGGTGCGAAAACTTATCAGGTCGCGCCGCATGGTTAGATCTGACTTATCGTTACTATCTGTCGATATTAAGCCGGCGAATTCTTCGATTGCCAGGTTTTGTTAACTCTCTGGATTTTCTTTTCCCTGAGTCGTTAATGTCTTTAACTTACGCAGCGCGCTTTCTGCCTGCTCTGTATTCGCTCCGGCGGGAGCGCGTTCGAGGAACTGAGTCAGGGAGTCAACGGCGTCACCAAAATTGCCTACCTTGGTCTGTAAGTGTGCCAGTTCACTTAAGTTGCCTAAGTTTGTAGGGTCCAGAAGTTGAATTCGTTCCGAAGCCGAAAGGGCGAGTTTGTATCGTTTGTGCTTTTCGTATGCGACTTTGAGATTGCTAATGAGCCTACGGAGTATGGTTCTCTTGTTTGTGGGACGCAGGAATTTGCGCTCCAGATCATCGAAGTCAGCGCCATCCACTCTTTCTTTCCCGAGTATGCTGGAGATGCATTCCTTTCTAGAGAGTAGGCCACCGCGATAGAAAGGGTCAACATAAAGTCTTTCGTCCCCCTCGCCGATCGCCACAATGAAGTGTTTGCGAAGTGATATCCCGTCTACCAATACTCCAGCGGTTCTCGCGACTTCCATGTACAGTATCGAGAGAGCTACAGGGCTTCCTGTTTTTCGGTCAATCACTTGGTTTATGTGATTGTTATTTGGATCGAAATAATCCGTTGTATTGCCCTTGAAGCCCGCTTCTCTGAAGATAACGTCGTGCATGACATCAACGAAATCGTAGGTTGAGTGGTGAGTGGTGAGACGAGATTTTACTCGTACACCTAACTTAGCTATAAGACCCTGATATGCCACGACGTCGAGAGCAGGAAACTCAGCTGCCGCAGCGTTCAGGCTAGCTGACGAGAGGTTAATCTCCCAATCTGGGCAGCTGACGGTGCGGGCGAAATTCTCTTTAGGATTTGACGGGGTGGTTCCCAAAATGGATGAATTTTTCCTGTGTCTATGACAAGCCTTTTCAAATCGAATTAGCCGCATTTTAGCTGTGACCCGGTCAAGCTGCAAACATTGTAGGCTGCTAATTGCTAGATCATTTGACATGATGCTCTGAGGTTGCAAAACTTGTGCGCAGGTGAAGTTCCGAAACTTTGCTAGTGTTGTTAGCAACGCACAGGGGTGCTCGGGTAGCCGGGCTGAGATGGTAAACAATGAAACTTTGCCAACCCTTGAACCTGATCTGGGTAATGCCAGCGTAGGAAAACGGCCTGATGCCATATCCAAGCGTGTATTACTCAGCGTTATAAATAGACCTGAATAATTGCGTTATAAGAATGAGTTCCTATTCTGAGAAATTCGTGTTGGGAAATGGCCGTGTCTACTGTTGATAAGGACGCGTTGTTAACCGTTTCTGGAGTTAGATTTGATTACGAGGGCATTCCGGTTCTCGACAATGTTGACCTCTCGGTAAATCGAGGAGAATTTGTGGCGCTTGTTGGGCCTTCAGGTTGCGGTAAAAGTACACTTTTAAATCTGATTTCCGGGCTCTTATCTCCTGGTAAAGGAACTGTAAGTGCTAACGGTATATTTGATTCTTCGGGGCGACTAGGCAATGTTTCGTACATGCAGCAGCGAGACCTTCTGCTGCCGTGGCGGACGATCGCTGAGAATTGCCAGCTTGGGATGGAACTACGGAGCATTTCCGGTGATGTATCAAAGGTACGAGTGCAGGAACTGGCAAAATCATTTGGTCTATCTGACGTACTCAACTATATGCCTTGGCAATTATCTGGTGGAATGCGTCAACGAGCCGCATTGATGCGGACCATTTTGCTTGATAATCACGTGTTGCTTCTTGATGAGCCTTTCGGAGCTCTCGATGCAATAACCCGTAACGCGTTACAGAAATGGTTGCTCAGTGTTTTAGTTCGCAATGATAAGGCAGTGCTGTTGGTTACTCATGATGTAGAGGAAGCGATATTGCTCGCAGACCGAGTAATGATCATGGCAAGTGAGCCCGGTCGCATAATCGCTGAAGTAGATGTCAAGTTGACTGACTCCAGCATCGAGTCTTCATTCACTTCACCGGCGTTCGTTGAATTAAGGAAAGACATTCTGGCTTTACTGGAGAGACAAGAGGTGTCTTTGTGATCGCTTATTTAGTAGCCATCTGGCAAGCTGCTAAGAATTGGTCTCCAGCGATTTTGACTGCTTTTGCGCTGATTTTGATGTGGGAGTTTGTTGTTTGGTTTCTTGATATTGAAAGATGGTTGCTTCCTCCACCAACAATTATTTTTCAAGAATTAATTGACTCCATAGGGCTTTTGGCCCGACACGCTGGCATCACGCTGGTGGAGATAATTATGGGATTCGCCGTGTCGCTGATGATAGGAGTTGCTCTTGCATCAGGAATTGTGTGGTCTCGTACTATGGAACGGTCAGTCTATCCAATTATCATAGCGTCTCAGACGATACCCATATTTACTCTGGCACCTCTTCTTATCATCTGGGTTGGTACGGATATTTTTTCAAAAGTTATAGTGGTAGTACTCTTCACGTTTTTCCCTTTAGTGGTTAGCCTTGTCACGGGCTTACGCTCAGTTGATTCAGAGTCTGTTGATATGTTCCGGACGCTTGGCGCAACCAATGCACAAATATTTAGAAAGCTAATGATTCCGACTGCCTTACCAAATTTTTTTGCAGGGATGAAAGTAGCAGCAGTGGTATCGGTGATTGGTGCTGTCATTGGTGAATGGGTTGGAGCCAGTGCTGGTTTGGGTTGGCTCATGAAGTTGTCTGGTCCGCAATTTCAAACAGCGAGAGTCTTCGCCGCAATAGTGGTTTTGTCTGTGGTGGCGATCACGTTATTTTCCGTAATTGTTGCAATAGAAAAATGGTCCTTACGTAAATACCCATCGATTTTGAATCAAGCTAAGAATTTAGGGGACTCATGAAAAAGTTATTTTTGTATCTTGTACTTGCGATGATGGTTGTACTTGTAGGTTGTAGGAATAATGAGGCAGAGTCCCAAAAGCTAGTACTTACATTGGATTGGTTTCAAAATGCGAATCATGCAGGGATCTATGAGGCGGTGGATAAAGGGTTCTTCGAAGACGAAGGGTTGGACGTTACTGTAGAACCGCCAGCTGATCCCACGGCTATTCTTAGCTTGGTTGCAAGTGGGGATAGCGACTTCGGAATGTTTTATCAGCCGGATTTGATGCAGGCTCGTAATGCGGGTGTGCCAGTTATTGCCGTGGCAGGCGTTGTTCAGCGCCCTTTAAATTCAATGATGTCTCTGCAATCCTCGGGGATTGATCGACCTGGCAAGTTGTCTGGAAAGAAGGTCGGATATCCTGGAATTCCATGGAATGAAGCGATGCTAACCACCATGCTTGAAGCGGATGGGTTATCTCGAGATGACGTGGAGTTGGTGGATGTAGGATTTGCCCTATCACAGGCTTTGCTTGCCGGTACGGTAGATGCTGTCGTGGGCGCGTACTGGACTCACGAATTGATCGTGATGGAAAACGAAGGGCACGATGCCAATGTAATGCTTCCAGATGAATGGGGAGTTCCTACGTATTATGAGTTGGTCTTAGTTGCCTCCGAAAAGACAGTTAGAGACCGACCTGAAATTGTTAAGAAGTTCGTAAAAGCATTTAGCAAAGGTTATGAACGAGCATTATCAGATCCTCAAGGATCTATCGACACGTTGCTCAAGATGAACCCGGATGCAGAAATTGATGAAGCAGTAGATCGGGCTGGCGTCGTGCTTATTGTTCCATTATGGCAAGCAGAAAACCAGCCATTTGGTTCTTTGGTGCCTGAGCGATGGACTTCGTTCTCTGACTGGATGAAATCAAAAGGTTTGATCGATCAATCAGTAGATCCTTCTTCAGCATATGACACGAGCTTTACTGGGCATTAATTCGTATCTTGCATCGTTGGTAAAAGATCAATGGTGATTAGAAGCGAAGTTGTGGGTACGCAAGATGTCCGTTATGACCTGTTTCATCGACTTTATAAACTTCTCCCCCGGCAAAGGTCACAAATAACGTGTTAAGTGATGTTCCTCCATACGTGCAGTTTGTGGGGCTATCTACTGGAGTTCTGTGGGTTTGGATGACTCGTCCTGATGGTTCGAACTCATAGATCATCGAACCTGGGCCAATAGAAGAGGATCCGGCAGTTGCGATAATGATGCCTGAGGAAGTCAGGGTCATCCCGTCGATACCGCGACCTCGACCGAAGTCGTGAAGAACTTGATAGTCACTTAGAGTTCCATCGGAGTTGACAGGATAAGCAAGCAATTGGCGTGGTTCAGATGGTTCAAAGGGAGCATCCGCTACAAATAATGTTTTCTGGTCTATTGAAAAAAGAACCCCATTTGGCTTATGGGTGTCGAATGTAACTCTGTGGGTGTTCCAGTTACCGCCAAAGGTATGCTCCGCCATGTAGACGGATTCTTCATTTATATTATTAGGACTGTTTGAGTAGTTAGGGTCCGAAAAGTAGACGCGTCCGTGTTGATCGATTGCTAGATCATTCGGCCAGTTCATGGTTTCACCCGCAAATCCACTACTGACAACGTCTGGATCGATGTCGGGATTTTCGGTGTCTACTGTTGTAACTCTATGAGCTCCACCTTCACAAACAAATAAGTGGCCTTGCCTATCGAAAACCATTCCATTTGCTTCGCCAGTGTTCATCCTCCATATTGCGGTTTCGTCGTTTTTTGGGTTCCATCTGAAGGTGGTGCTTTTAGCAACTTCGTTGTAGAGCAATCCAGAGCCATCCCATACTGGGCCTTCGGTCAATGTGTCGTGTTTTGCGATTTGGGTCCATTTCCAAGTAGGCATTTGTCAAACTTTTCCCTTGATGTCGTTATGTCCTGTAGTCGATGGGTTAATTGGGCCACAATAAATGGCCTGTCATTCCTGTGTCATGAGCGACTAGTAGATGTCCTTCAATCGAAGTTACGTATAGATCTTCACCTGCGAAAGTGCAGTTTGTTGGCCTGAGCGCAGGGGTGGGGTGGGTTTGAATGATTCGACCTTTGGGATCAAAGATAGTGATCATACCGCCAGGTCCTGAGATCTCCCATCCATTGCATGCGATAATATGGCCCTCACTTGACAGGGTCATGCCATCTATACCTCGATGAGGGCCAAAGTCATGTAAAACCTCGTATGTCCCTAATGAGCCGTCATCTTTAACTGGGTAGGCGCGCAGCTCACGTTTTTCGTTGGCTCGGTAGTCACTTTGAGCGACGTATAGAGTTTTGTAGTCTTCAGAAAATAACAGTCCATTGGGCATAGTTGTGTCGAAAGTACGTCGAATCGCCTTATATGAGCCATTCTCTTGGGGCTCTGCTGAAATTATCGATGAATGATCTATTCCTACGTTTGGCTCGACGTCGCCAACACGGTCAGAAAAATAGATTGCTCCTGATGGAGTTATGGCAAGATCATTTGGACTGTTGATTCGACGTCCGTCCAATCGATCAACAATTGTTGTCATGTCTCCGTTCGGGTCGAATCTAGCAATCTTCCGGCCATTACCTGCGCATCCAAACAGATTTCCTTTTGCGTCGAAATTTAACCCGTTTGTACCTTGTGTATTATCACGCCAAACAGCGACGTTTCTGGTCTTGGGGTCGTAACTCAATATTCGATTCATAGCGATATTTGAGTACAACATTTTTTCACCGTCCCATGCATTACCTTCGGTAATAGAGCCGATGACTGGTGCAGCATTTTCGAAATTCCAGTTCATTTTCTCGATCCTTGAATTTTGGATTGTCAGTCACAACCAAGCTGATCAGCAAGATCGTGAAAATCTTTGGCAAAAAAGGCGAAGTCCGGTTCGGGTTCCAGGTCGGGCTTTTTGGAATTTCCGAATTCGTTTGGCCGTGTTACTAGTGCAGCGTGTAGTCCTGCGTTGATTGCACCACGCAGATCACCATTATGAGCTGCTACTAGCATCACCTCTTCTGGTTCCAGCCCGAGTAATTGCGCCGTACGCTGGTATGCCCATGGATGTGTTTTATATTTACCTGCCAATTCGGCCGAGAGTACAGCATCCCACGGCAGATTTGCAAACTTGGCCATATTTGTCAGCAAGGCTACGTTTCCGTTTGAAAGCGATGCCACGATAAATTTCGATTTCAGTCGAGTCAGCCCTGCGGTTGAATCAGGCCAGCCTTCCAGCCGGTGCCAGGATTTGTTGAAGTCGACAATTTCATCTTCCTCCAAGGTAGGGAATTCGTATTTTCCCATCAGTAGCTCTAATCGATCCCGATGAATTTCGTCGACGATTTTCCATTTGTCTTCACCCGAATTAACTTTGACCATTCCTGAGTGATATCCATCGCGCCAGTCGTCGGCAAATTGATCCCAGTCAGCTTCCACCCCGTGTTTGGAACCAAACTCTTGCGCTTGGCGGGCGATAGAGGTGCGCCAATCAACGACCGTTCCGAAAACATCGAACACCAGTGCTTTTATGTTTTTACCATTCAAATACGATCTCCTTAGAAATTAAACCAGTCAAGCACACGTCTCTATCAGTCACAAGGCGGTATTCTATTTGTTCGGACACAGGAGTCCAATGGTGATCCTTGTTTACTCGTTACCCAAAAGGGGGAATCGTTGACTGTTACTAAACAACTTAAACAGAAATATTCAACGTTATGGGATGCCGCAGTTCATCATAGGTTCATCACAGAGCTCGGCGAGGGAACTTTGAGCAGGGAACGTTTCTCAAGATATTTTGAACAGGATTACATATTCATTAACGACCTGGTCAAAACGGCTGGGATCGCAGTAGCGAAAGCTCCAAGCAATAAAATTGCACGTCCTGTGGAAGAATTTCTCAACGCTATTTTAGGAGCGGAAGATACGTTGTTTATAGATGCTTTTCGGACACTTGGTATAGATGAGAGTCAATACCTCAGTGCTCAACCTCTTCCAACGACTTCGTCCTTTGGAGATTTTCTTGTACGACTGGCGTACGAGGGCTCCTTTCGTGAGGTTTGTACTGCTATGTTGGTCACAGAAGGTGTTTATTTGGATTGGGGCGAACGCCTTCAAACAGAAGGAGCGAATCCGAAAGACAGCGGCTCCGAGCTAGGTGATTTTTATCAAGGATGGATTGAACTTCATGGCGAAGATGCCCTTGGTCCGATTGTCGAACATTTAACGATGGTCGTTGATCAAGCTATGGATATTGATATACCGAGACTTGGACTTATATTTCAGCAGGCCTTGCGATACGAGGTCGCGTTCTGGGATATGGCATACGACGGTGAAACATGATAGAAAAGGCGATCGAAATCAAAGTGCCTGTAGTAATGACAATTGCTGGGAGTGATTCGGGTGGTGGAGCTGGAATTCAGGCTGACCTTAAGACATTTGCAGCACATGGAGTGCATGGGGCGTCGGTAGTTGCAGCAGTTACCGCGCAAAATACCATGGGTGTCTATGCAGTACAGGAAGTTGATCTCGAAATAATCACAGCTCAAATTGATGCAGTTGTTGAAGATATGTGTCCGGTTGCCGTCAAGACCGGTATGTTGTCCTCACCGGATATCGTTCGACTCGTCGCTCAAAAAACACTTGATTATGGCTGGAAAACACTTGTCGTTGATCCAGTTATGGTTTCGTCATCGGGGGCCAGATTGCTCAGGGATGAAGCCATCGAAACTTATCGGCGCGATCTACTTCCTCTTGCCACCGTGGCTACTCCTAATATTCCCGAGGCAGCTGAATTGGCCGGTATCAGCATCAGCTCAAGTGATGATTCACGAGAGGCTGCGCGTGTGATTAATGATTTTGGTGTGAACTATGTAATCGTAAAAGGCGGGCACTTGGAAACTTCTGGGCAAAGTGTTGATTTGCTATACGACGGTGATTCATTCACAGAATGTGCTCTTCCTTGGATCAACTCGACAAGTAACCATGGCACAGGTTGTACGTTTGCCTCGGCACTTGCTGCACGTTTGGCATTAGGAGACCAGATTCAAACAGCGTTCAGTAGTGCAAAAAAATATGTATGGGAAGCGATGAATAATGCATATGCAGTAGGGGAAGGTAATGGTCCTTTAAACCATATGTGGCGCCATCCGAAGTGAGATGGTTCATGGGTAAAGACAAAGACAGGATTTAATTTTTCATGCCGCGTATAAAACGATTATTTCTTACTGAAGCTGAGGTGGATGATCTTCTGGATATGGACCTTGCTCTAAAAGCGCTCGAAGAAGTTTTCAAAGCAAGGTCTGCCGGTGAGGTGTATAACCAATCGCGATATCGACTGCCGACTGGAAGTGGATCGTACAATTTTATGTCTGCGACCTGGCCAAAGAGAGGATTCGCTGGGCATAAATCGTACGTTGCCGGTCCTGGTGGAGTGAATTTTCACGTAATGCTTTACGGTACAAATGGAGAAGGCCTAATAGCATTGCTAGAGGCTGGCAGGATGGGTCAGGTTCGTACTGGAGCAGCGTCAGGGGTCGCTACTAATTACATGGCACGGCAGAACGCTTCGACAGTCGGGATCATTGGGTCTGGCTATCAGGCTGAAACCCAGCTCGAAGCGGTCTGTGCAGTTAGAGATATCACAGACGTTAAAGTTTTCTCTCGTCAGCGCGTTAATCGGGAGAGGTTTGCTTCGGATATGGCAGATCGGCTAGGTACGAAAGTTGTGGCAGTTGAATCAAAAGAAAATGCAGCCGAAGGGGTTGACGTGTTGATTGCTGTTACGAACTCAGTTGAGCCGGTTGTGACCGGCCAGATGCTAGAACCGGGGATGCATGTTAATGCTGCTGGTAACAATTCCTGGACGAAACGAGAGCTCGACACATTGGCTGTCAGGAAGGCAGATCTCATAGTCTGTGATGATATTGAGCAGGCAAAAATTGAATGCGGAGAATTGATGCAAGCTGCTGAGACTGGTGATTTTGTATGGGATTCGGCTGTACGGCTTGACACTATCGTCGCAGGCCTTAAAGCTTCACGTTTAAGTGATAGCGATATTACGTTGTTTGAGTCCCAGGGTGTGGCTTTTGAAGATCTCGCCGTATGTGCGAGACTTTATGAATTGGCGCTTGAACAAGGCATCGGCACGCGGCTGCCGGATTAGAAATATCATTTAAAGTCTTTTTTGATCAGTGTTGTATTGTCCAAAATTGGGCTTGTTTTTCTAGGTTTTTTTTCGAGTGTTCAACTTGTCTGGAGGATCAGGCACAAGCGCACATATTTAGGCGTAAACTTTGTCCAAATCCTGCCCGAAACGGGATAGGCATATGGAAAGAGTAGAAGTCGTTGGCACTTGAATATTTAAAACTCGATGAATCTAATTCAATTCGCATATCAGCTGCGGATTTGCATAAACAGGTTTCTGCGATATTGCAGGGCGTAGGCACTCCCAAGGATCACGCTGAGATCACAGCCAAAATTCTTGTCTCGGCTAGTCTTCGTGGAGTTGATACGCATGGCGTCGGGAATGCTGTTCGATATTCCATGTCTATTGAGGATGGGACTTACACGATTCCTCAGACTGTGGAAGTCATTTCTGAAACCGAAACGACGGCGTTATTGAGTTGTGGCAATGGCCTTGGCTTTGTGGCGGCTCATCAGGGCATGGAGATGTCAATTGCCAAAGCTCGAGAGTTTGGACTGGGAATGGCCACTATACGTGATGGCCACCATATAGGGATGGTGGGTTACTACCCGATGATGGCGACTCAGAACGATATGATCGGCATGGCTATGACCAACGCCAATCAAGCGGTCAGGCCGGCTCTTGGTGCCCGTCCACGTGTTGGTACTAACCCAATTGCATTTGGTGCTCCGTCTGGTGATGAGCGAGACTTTATCTTGGACATGGCAACCAGCACAGTTGCTAGTGGAAAGATCGGACTGGCTAGACGGCTGGGCGTAGATATACCCGAAGGGTGGGCTGTAACTGGAGAAGGGGAGCCTGTGACAGATCCCCCCGCAGACCGTGGCGATCATTGGTCACAAAATCCGTTAGGGGGTTCAAGAGAACAGGGTTCTCATAAGGGTTATGGGCTTGGTGTGATGGTGGATATTCTTTGTGGCGTACTTTCGGGTGGTGGCGTTGGCACACAACTGGCGGGTGGCGAGAACATGTCCTGGACTATGGCGGTTGATATTGCCCGGTTCAGGGATGTGGATGATTTTAAGTCGATGATGGACGACATGATTCGTGAACTTCATGAAACTCCTCCGTTGCCTGGTGAAAAGGCTGTACTCGTTGCGGGGGACCCAGAAGCGGACTTCGAGGATGATCGTTCAGCAAATGGAGTGCCAGTTGAGAATGGGCAATACGATGAAATGAGGTTGCGCGCGGTAGATCTGGGGGTAGAGGTTTTTATTTAAATGGCACACAAGGTAAAACTTAACGAGTCCAATTCCACACGAGTTTCCGCAGAGGATCTGCACAGACAACTTTCGATGATATTTCAGGCTGTTGAAACGCCGGAAAATCATGCAGATATTGCCGCTAAAGTGTTAGTTTCCGCGAGTGTACGTGGCGTTGACACGCATGGTGTCTCACAGGTTATTGGATATTCGGAAGCTATTGAGAACGGTTTTTTTACGGTCCCGCAACAGACGAGTGTTATAACTGAATCTGAGACTACTGCACTGCTTAGTGCCGGGAATGGGATTGGCCTTGTATCTGCCTATGAAGGCATGGAAATTGCGATCCGTAAGGCGCAGGAAAATGGACTTGGGATGGTTAGCATCAGAGATGGTCACCATGTTGGAATGGTGGCGTATTACGCGATGATGGCGCTTGAACATGACATGATTGGAATGTCTATGACAACAGCTACACCATCGGTCCGACCTGCTCTTGGTGCTAGAAAAATGCTGGGAACTAATCCTATTGGATTCGCTGCTCCTGCAGGCGCTGAAAGGGATTTTGTTTTAGACATGGCAACCAGTACAGTTGCCGGTGGGAAAGTTGGCCTTGCACGACGCCTTGGGGTAAATATTCCGGAAGGATGGGCTCTTACCACCGAGGGTAAACCTTTAACCGAACCACAAGAAGAAAATGACCATTGGGCCCTGAACCCACTTGGTAATACTCGTGAGCAGGGATCACATAAGGGTTATGGCCTCGCCATGATGGTGGATATTCTGTGTGGAGTGTTATCGGGCGGAGGTTTTAGTCGGCAACTGGCTCGTGGTGAAAATATGACCTGTCTCATGGCCGTCGATATCGGACGATTCAGAGATATCGTTGATTTTAAAGCCATGATGGACGAAATGATTCGTGAACTGCATTTGACTCCAACTCTACCTGGAGAAGAAGGCGTTCTTGTCGCAGGTGATCCCGAAGCTGAGGCTACAGAGGACCGGTTGGCGAATGGTGTCCCGGTTGAGAACGGCAATTATGCAGGTATAAAAGCGAGGGCGTTGGAGGTCGGTGCTGAGGTGGTTATTTAACTCGTCTCGATTTGAACGATTTCCGTTTGGAGATTGCCAGTGATTTCAGGGCCGTCTTCACCCAAGTAGACGTCTACTTCTGATCTCACTCCAAATTCGGGTAAATAGACACCTGGCTCGATAGTGACCCCCACTCCGTTTATCACCGTGCGGGTATCGTGGGTCTCCCAGTCATCGAGGTTAACCCCGTTTGAATGGACCTCGTAGCCGAGCGAGTGTCCCAGCCGGTGAACAAAATGGTCTCCGTATCCTGCTTTTTCAATTACCTTACGGGCTGCGCGATCGACTTCCCAGCCCTGTGGATTATCGCCTTTGAGAACACGATTCTCCAGAAGTTCGAATGCGGCGTCTCGTGCGTTGGTAACTGCCCTGAAGACTTCTCGGTGTTTACGAGTGGGGGGCTCGCCTAATTTCGCCGTCCAGGTGATGTCAGCCGAAATGTTACGTTGGTCAATGGGATCAGATTTCTTGCGAGCCCATAGGTCGATCAATAACCATCCTTCTCGCCTGATAACAGCTGAGTTGGTTGGTTTCGGATCGTAGTGAGGATCTGCCGAGTGTGAGTTAAATGCCACCACTGGTCCGTCATCGAATTCAAGTCCCGCTTGATCGAACTTGCCTCGAATATGCTCTGCGACATCATGTTCTGTTAAAGCCCAACGGATGTTTTCTCCGACATATTCGAAAGCTTGTATCACAATTTTGTCTAAAGCTTCCACCGCGAAGAAATGTGACTGGAGTTGGGTAGGTGTCCATCTTTCGGTTGAGTGCTGAACCAGATCGCCTGAAGACACCACGTTCGCTCCAAGGGAACGCACTAACTCGATAGTGCCAGCATCCACCCGGCCGACCCTAGGCAATTCGTAAAGCGGTGAATATTCCATTGCGACGGTGTTTGCACCATTTAAGCTTTGTTTAAGTGCTTCGACCATCTGGTGACGACTTCCATAGGCTACCAGCGGTATCGGACCTTGAGGGAACCTACCAATATCAACTTCATGCGCAAGTATGGACGGCTCACCGTGTGCAGGAATCCAGAGCCACACGGGGCGAGTTAAATTCTCGATGTGTCGACCGAGAGCAGCCTCGAAAACAGGGTTTGTATATCTGTAGTCTCTTGTTAGCCAACCATCGATCTCGGCTGAGTTCAAAAAAATGCGCGCTTCTTCTAGGTTATTCCCGTAAGGACTGGTTTCGATATTTGTCATGTTATGAGTAGAATTTTTCTTGCGGGCCAACTTCGATGTTTTTCCCTAAAACGTATTCGCAAGCAAGTCAGATTTTCCTAGTGTTAGAAAAATCTTGGACAGTGATTCATTTGGTTTACGAGTGATCGTCTAAATTATTATCGTTGCTCAGCCAGGTCTGCGTATGAGGCTACCGCTTCTTTATATGCTTCAGGAGTATTGATGTCTAAACGGACTATTGCTGATTCGAACATGACGTCCTTACGAGTAATGTTTGGCTTTTTGAATATTTCTCTGATGCCCTCACCCTGCTCGGTGACGGATGCTAGTTCAATTCTTAAAGATGAATCAAATATAAGAGGATGTCCCCCGTGGTTGCTGAACCGAGGGGATGTTATGTCCGCACCGTAATCGGTATGTTCATTGAGGATCCTCTCAATGACCCAAGCCGGGC
>NYZY01000031.1 GCA_002687335.1 Chloroflexota bacterium | reverse complement strand
CCAATGTCTGGAACAGTCAACTCGATTGCTCCTTTTGCACGAGCTCTGAACAATATGACGCCGATGATTCTTCATAAAAAAGGTCAGGCGGTGATGGCTATCGGAGGTTCAGGAGGTAGAAGGATTTGGCCTGCAGTGGCGCAGGTAATCGTCAATCGTATCGATTTTGGAATGGGTTTGCAGGAAGCAATTGAGAAGCCAAGAATTCATGTTGAATCTGATGATCCGGTTGTAGATCGCAGATTTGGTGATAACTTACTCAACCAGCTAAAGCTTAAAGGCCATAATCCTGAGTTCCCTTCAAAAGAGTTTATCCTGTGGCCATTTTCTGAACCTAATGGGATCGTACTGGATGGTGATCATTGGAAAAGTGGTCTAAATCCTCAGGCGAAACCAACACATGCAGTTGGTTATTAGTCTCACTTGGCTTGTAAATGTGTAATTTGATTGGGAGAGGCAGTTATTGAGTATGAGTGGAAAACTTAAAAACAAAGTGGTGATCATTACAGGTGCTGGCTCGGGTATAGGCGCGGCTACTGCTAGGTTAATGGCTGCCGAGGGGGCATCTGTTTTAGTAACGGGAGTTCCGGAAGATGGAGTGATTTCGGTGGCGGCTGAAATCACATCAACCGGGGGGTCAGCAGTAGCAATCCCAATGGATGTCACTGATCCTCAGCGGGTTGAATCTGCAGTTGCACATGCTGTTGAATCTTTCGGGCGACTGGATATTCTGGTAGCCAATGCGGGAATACAGATGCACCATGAAGATCGAGTATTGCATCGGCTTTCTGAAGATGTTTGGGACCGTACCCATGACGTTAACTACAAGGGGCAGTATTTTTCCTGTAAATATGCTCTGGCCCAGATGGTAAAACAAGATGAGGGTGGCGTTGTGATTCTTATAGCCTCGATTACCGCCCTTAGTGGTATGTCCCCCAACGTTTCTTACTCATCGAGTAAGGCGGGAGTGGTGAATCTTGCCCGTCACATTGCGGTGCATTACGGTTCAAAAGGGATTCGGGCTAATAGTATTTCTCCAGGTCCATTAGAGCGAACGCCAGATTTTGATAATCATCCGGATCCAGTTGGCAGGAAAAAGGAGTACCTTGACAAGATGCCCGTTGGAAGACTGGGAACTGCGGAGGATATAGCGCCGTTTATAGCGTTTTTATCCACTGATGACGCATCGTACGCCTCGGGAGCGAATTTTGTTATAGATGGAGGCTGGACGATCATTTCATGAATTTTCGTAAGAACATAACCACAAAGGAATTCAGTAATGCTTGAGCGCTTTAAAGTCCCTGAAAAAGATAGAGTCTACGTTCCAGAAGATCGTATACGAGCAGCGACTGAGGCAATTCTGAGGCATAACCGTTTAACTCCGGATGAAGCTGCAACTTCTGCAGATGTACTGATTAAAAATGACCTCAGAGGAGTTGAATCACATGGGGTTTCAAATGGGCTAAGGCGTTACGTAGCTGAATATGGTTCTAATAAGTTAAATCCAACACCGGAATTCAAAGTTACACGCGAGTCTAAAACGACGATGACCATTGATGCTGATAAGGCTTTAGGTATTCATGTGGGACCCTGGGCGATGCAGCATGCAATTGATAAGGCCAAAGAATTTGGTATGGGAGCGGTTGCTGTTACCAACTCGGGACATCTGGCCGGATGCGGTTATTACGCTATGATGGCTGCAGATCAGGGCATGATTGGGCATTGCATGACAGCAGGCGGTTCACACCAAACGGTGCCAACATTTGGATCAAAGCCTGTGATGGGTACAAACCCTATTGCATGGGCAGCACCAGCTCGTGACATGCCACCGTTTCTATTCGATGTAGCTACAACCCAGGTTGCGAATAATAAAATCGGTCTTGCTAGAAGAACGGGGGCGAAGATCGAAGGTGGTTGGATCACCGATCTTGAAGGAGAGCCGATCATGGAAGAGATCGACCCCCCGGATACAGGTGACTACTACTTGCTCCACATTGGTGGTACTCGTGAAAATGGATCACACAAAGGCTTCGGATTGGCGTTGATGAATGAAATTATCTGTAACGAGCTTTCTGGTTATGGTCCTGGTCCTGTCAATGGGACGCCTGGAGGTCACTTTTTCCAAGCCTATGATATTGAAGCCTTTACCGATCGAGAAAAATTTCTTGATGACATGGATGACTTGTTGAAAGTTATAGTCGATGTTCCGCCAGCACGTGGCTTTGATAGGGTTCTTTACGCGGGGTTAATGGAGGATGAAGATGAGAAGAAGCGACTTGAAGAAGGTATTCCTTATCACAGGGAAGTAATCGAATGGTTCGAATCATATTGCAGTGAAGCCGGCATTGCTTGTGATCTACGTTAAATTAGTAGCCGAGGTTTTAAGTTAACAATTCGAGTTAACTTACACGTATGCTGGTTTGCTGAGTGCTTTGAGATTAATTANTGAATGTAATGTGAACAGGGGGATGNAATGGCAGAAGCTACGATCANGCCCGGAGATGACGGTCCNTATCACGTCCAAGGGGANTTTGTACTAATANACGGATCAGGNANCANACTTNAAATAACNAATGAAGCCTGGTTGTGTCGNTGCGGTCAATCAGNTGATAAGCCGTTCTGNAATGGAGCACATAACAATTGTGGTTTCGTAGATTCGTCGAGGGTCTCAAAATGACAGTAGAGATTCGAATTAATGACAACGATTCTCTTGAAGTAAGTGGAGATTTTGATCTTTTGGATGAAGAAGGGAATGCGTACAGCCATCATGGCAAGATTCGGCTGTGCCGGTGTGGTGCTTCCAAGTCCAAGCCGTATTGTGACTCCGCTCACGCGTTGATTGATTTTGAAAGCAAGGTTCGAGCTTAGTTAAATATTTGCCTGACTTGAAACCTGATTGGATCCTATAGACTCAATCCATAATTTCCTTTGCGGATTGTTTTATTTGCTGGAGTCTAGAGTTGCTGAAAGCTGGAGTCGGCCGAGTGGATATTACTCCGCCTGTTGGGGTGGCCCATGGTGGATGGGGTGCTCAAACTCACGAGGTTTCTATAGGTAATGATATGCCGCTGCTGGTGACGGCGGTCGTTGTTTCCAACGGTGATGTCGATCTGGCTATTGTCGATGTCGATATTGGAATTTTTACCGGAGACCAGGATCGCAAAATACGCGACCTGATATCAGAGGGGTCGGGAATTCCATTTACGCACATCAGGCTTTCCTATTCCCATACCCATTCAGGTCCGATTACTTTCGGTCAGTGGATCAAGGAAGGAATTGACCTGGCTAATGAATGGTGGAATCAAATTCCAAACGCATGTGTAAAAGCAGTTTCATTAGCCAAGAATTCTCAGCGATTAGCCCGTAGTGGATTTGGTCGAGGAAGTTGTCCCGTAAATATAAACCGCCGGCCTGCCCGGGATGGCGGAGACCTGTTTACCGGTCGAAATTGGGATGGTTTTGTGGACCACGATGTTGACGTGGTTGGGATTGATGATATCGATGGTGACCCCATAGCCACGATCGTTAATTACGCAATGCATCCGACAATCATGGGTCATGAAAACCAATGGGTTACCCCGGACTTTCCGGGCCCGATGCGTTCCGTGGTTGAACACGCAGTTGGTGGAATTTGTCTGTTTTTGCAAGGTGCTAGCGGTAACCAGGGACCGATTGATGGTTTTCAAGGGGACTTAAGGACCTACCGTAGAGCAGGTTCGAGGCTGGGGGCAGAGGCATCTCGTGTCAGACTTGGTATCGACCCACTGAAAAGAGAAGAGCGACTTGATGAGATTCTAGTTTCTGGAGCCGATCTGGGGATTTATACGGATGTTCCAGTCGAAGAATCCGATGACACGGTTGCTGTTCAAAATATCACGGTTGACTTGCCCAGTCGTAGAGTGGCGACTATTGATGAGGCTCAGATTGCATTTGACCAAGGTGAGAAGGAGTTAGCAGAGGCACGCGCATCCGAATCTTCCGAAGATGAGCTACAACGCGCTGTGTCAAAAGTGATGCGAGCCAATATTTATTTGAATGTAGCCAAGAACTACGAGATCTATGATCAGGGCGGCTATATTCCTATGAATGTACAGGCTATGCGGATCGGTGAGACAACACTTGTCAGTGCTCCAGTAGAGCCGTTTGCAGAGTTAGCATTCGCGATCAAGGAACGTTCAACTGCTGTCAACACGGTCTTTTCTGGGTTCAGCAATGGCCACTATGCCTACCTACCTACTGACATCGCTTATGAGGAGGGCGGTTATGAAGTTGGTGTGAGTCCATTTGCCCCCGGATCTGCAGGATTAACTGTTGAGGCATGCCTTGAGGCAGTAGAGGACCTTCAATAGCACGATGTTAGCGCTTATTCTGCCTTGGATATCAATTAACAGCTTTTAGCCTACAGGCATAGTTCGTTTCGAATGAGCGCGCCCTATTTCGGCTGTGTCCTCTCTGTGACCCGCGATAATTCTTACACCTTCATCGATTTTTTCAGTGATATCTTCGGGGGTAGCTCCTTCGAGGAAGGCGAGATTGTTTGCATTACAAGCAGCCTTTACCCGATCTCTTGCCTCCAGTAATCGTGGATCCATTGGCTTACTGGGATCGCGCTTGATGCCGAATGACATGTGGAGATCTCCTGGCCCCCATTCTGCGAATCCCAGACCCGGAACAGCGAGTGATAACTCGCAGTTCGATAGTGCCCGAACCGTCTCGATCTTTACCCCCAGCAATAATTCACCCTCAGGGTTAAGCGGCCACGGTTCAGCCTTGTCGACATAAGTGTCGGCATCAACTCCCCATACAGGCGCGGAAGTTGGTTGTGAACCTGTTCCCCTTGTTCCGCGTTCTAGCCCGTGGCCGACACCAGTCATATTGATTGGATAACGGCATGATTCAACGAATGCTCGGACAGCGTCTGGTGTCTCAGCCTGGCACAGTAAAATTCCATGAACACCTCTTGCCAAGATCATTCGGAATTGCCAGGCATTGAATCGTATGATTTCTTCTGAAGATCCTTCGACAGGAGTTTCAACAATTACAGTTGGTGTTCTGTGCCCGCTTTTGGTAGGGCCACCGTCTATTAACCCCTGGATATATTGGTCCAGTCCGGCCATGTCGAATGAGCCATGTTCCATTCCAACATTTATATAGTCGGCCCATATATGCGCGTCCTTTAACCCTTGTTCATATGTCAGAACGTGACCTGTATGACCTCCGTCGTAGTAGACGGTCTGATCCTGTTCAAGAAGTTCTATAGCCCTATTGATTCGCTTTGCCATAATTTTGCCTATAGGAGTGATGTTGAGTTTGTGCACATCCTACTCGTGATTTTCTTATCGTGCATTCATCAGGCTATTATTTTCATGAACTAGCGACATCTCTGTTCAAACCTATGTGATGATTCTTTGTATCAACTGCTGATTCTAGATACACTGGAATATATAAACACGATAGATGTGTAGGTGTAACGCGAATCCGTATTGACCTTATCCGATGATTAATGGCAAAAACAGATTAGTGAAAACGACGGTCGCGTTCGTTGTAGCTATTATTCCATCATTGATGATGGTAGGGCTTCTTGTTCCATTTGTCGTGCCAGCTATCGACCACCATTACGTAGATCGTTCTCCTAGTCATATGCACATATTTGTCGGGCAAGCCACGAATGAGCATACTCATTCATTGGATAGTCATGACCATTCATATCCCTTGACTGAGGATCGGGTTTCTATTGTCACTTCGTCAGCTATTTCTGCATATGGCCAGTTAGCATTAGATGGCAGCATACTGAACTCTTCATTCAATTATCCTGCGCACAACTTCCTGCAGAAGCATAACGAAGAACTCTTGATACCGGATGCGGAAAAAGTGGTACTTCCTGACAAGCCTCCACGACTCGGTTTACCGCACAGCCTACAGGTTTAAGCCAGTTGAATTTTCAGTAGTTCAACTTAAGTTTTCGGAGAAACGAATGTTTTTGTTTAACCGGTACGTCTGTACCGTTTTACTGCTTGTTGTCTTATTTTCGGTCATGGGAGTGCGCGGTGCGATGGCGCACGAAGGCCGTAACGTTGGAGATTACAACTTTATAGTGGGTTTCATTAATGAGCCTGCCATCGAAGGAATGATCAATGGAGTTTCGCTCCGACTGACCTCGTTAAAGGAAGAGGAGTCTCACGATCATAATGCCCACATGAAAATGTCGGGTAGTACATCTGGCGAGATCGATCTAGTTTCGCATGGCGGTGTTTTTGTTAGTGAACTTGGGGGTGATGGCGTTTTCGAATTCACGTTCGATCACGATTTTGAGGATTTAACCGTTCCGTTTCATGCACATCCAATCGAAACTCAGGGTTCGATTATGATTAGCCATGATAACCTCGCAGCGGATCTGATCGTTATTAAGATTCACTCGACCGGGTTTGAACCGTCGATGGTTATGATTCGGCCTGATACAACGATTAGGTTTGAAAACCATATGGGTGACCCGACCGTCATCATGAGTGGTCAGTTGAGTGATGTTGAACAAACTTCTGATGAACCGATACACTCCCGTGCCGTTGAGGGTATCCATACCCTTGAGGTGGAGGTAACTCATATCGCCTCTGGGGTTTCTCAGGTGATGTCGCTTAAAGAATCATTTGGAATACCTGGTCAATATGAAGCCGGGTTTATTCCTACATCACCAGGCCCTTACCGTTTTCGCTTTATCGGTGATATCAAAGGTCAGGCTGTCAACGAAATATTTGAATCCGGCAACAACACTTTTGATGAGGTGAAATCCGCTAAAGAAATTCAGTTCCCCCTCCAATTATCGGCCCCGCGTGAGACAGAAAATGCTGCTAGAGGAGCTTTAGAAACAGCGAACGAAGCGCGTGAGGATGCCGCTAATGTGGCTAGTTCAGCATCGACAGGGATTTTGTTGGGTGCCATTGCATTGATTTTGGGTGTAGTAGCCCTGTTGTTCGCGGTCTTGGCGTTTCAGCGGTCAGGCAGAAAAGCGTAATTTTCGAATCCGGAGAAAATTATGGACTTGATCACCCTAAATAAATACTACTTCCCGTTATTGCATGGAGCGGGGGGTAAGTATGACGAGCTGATTGTATTCGGCGGTATGGGTCTTATTTTAATCGGACTAGCGTTTCTGTCATGGCGAGCCAGCGAGGCTAAGCACGAGCGACGCCGAAAAAGGAAGACGAAGCGGAACCGTTGATACTTTTATCTGATCATAATTGTGTTCGGCGAATTCTTCTGGCCCTGCTTACAGGAGTCACTTTACTTGCGTTGTTTGCTTTGGTTACATCGAGAGCTGATGCACACGCGAATCAGATTAAATCGAGCCCATCTCCAAATAGTGAGTTAGAAGTCGCCCCTGACCGGATAATTGTCTGGTTCAGCGAGTCAATCGAAGAATCTTTCAGTGAGTTGACGGTTCTAAATGCAGCAGCCGATCGTGTAGATCTGAATGATTCGTCTATAGATTCCTCTGAACCTTCTGTTATGTCCGTTAGCCTTCCGCCGCTTGAAAACGGAACGTATACGGTCGTCTGGAAAAATCTTTCATCAATCGATGGGCACAAGGTTGTTGGATCATTTGTATTCGCTGTTGGAGAATCACTGTCAGCCCATGCTCAAATCTATCCAGATGAGCAACCGCTCCTACAAACGGTTGTTGACCCGTGGCTCCGGTGGCTGATTTTTATTTCAGTGGCGATCCTCATAGGTGGATTGGCTTATGAGATGTTGATAGGCATTCCGATTATCTACAGTGATCCTGTGAAACAGAGTTGGGTGTCTGCTGCAATAGCGGCTTCCACATTCTGGTCTCGTATTGCTGCTGCTTCGATGATCGTTTTGATACTTGCTTTGCTTGGTCAAATTCTCCAGGCGGTGAGTGTTGTTTCAGGGAGTTTCTCCCTAATACCTGATTTGGGGATTCTCAAATCCGTGGTTCTCGAAAGTGGCTGGGGACGATTTTGGATGTATAGGGCTATTGTGGCGATAGGTATGGGAGTGATGTTCTACGCATCCATGCGTATGAGTATCTCAGAGGAGATCGATGAAGAGCATCCAGACGAGTCTACGGGATCACTCGTTGGGGATTCTCCAGCGACTCAAGTAGTGATATTTCTTGGTCTGATTTTCCTCGGCCTGACTGCTATGAGCGGTCACAACGCAGCATCTCCTGTCGAGATAAGAACCCTTGCTATCGCTACTGATTTTGTCCACCTTGTTGCATCAATAATTTGGTCAGGAGGGGTGATATACCTGACTTTTAGTCTTCCAATCTTTATCAAACACCTCGGTAAAGTCGGGGCTTCCAAGTTATTTGAAACGGCGATAGACAAATTCACCGTACTTGGTGTACTCAGTGCTGGGATCCTCGTAATAACGGGACTTTTTTCAAGTTATATGCAGGTGACCAACCCTGCGGCTCTGGCAACTCCATATGGTTGGTTTTTGGTAGGTAAGCTGGTGCTTCTGATACCGCTTATTACTCTTGCAGGTTTTAACGGATTTAAGCTTGTAAGGCGATTTAGTTCTGATGGCCAGAGACTTTTGAGTAGATCTTTGATGGCCGAATCATTGATCGTATTGATGGTGTTTATTACGGTGGGTTGGCTTGCAAGTTTGGAACCTGCCCGACAATACGCCGGTCGAATGGGTATTGGTGTGGTAGATGCCGTTGTCCATAGCGATCGAGATACGGACACTTATTTTGATGTCACTATTCATCCTGCTGAAGTTGGCGAAAACGACGTTACTGTTCAGCTATCTGAACCAGGCGGCACCGTGGTTAAAAACGCTGTTGATGTGCGTGTGCGTCTCAGATTTGTTGATGATGACCTGGGTGAGCAACTCGTTTCTTTGGAAGAAGATAAGGGTGGGGGGACATGGCGTCTGAAGGGTGCACGACTGGATATAGCAGGGGAGTATCAGGCAGAAGTTCTTGTACTGCGCTCGGACTCTTTCGATGCCAGGACAGCGTTTAGGTTTAAAATTTTTTCCTCAGATATAGCTGTCGACACGATTGAACCTGATATTGATACTGCGAATCTGCTGTTTGGATTACAGTTGCTGATTATTGGCGGTCTTGTGGCTGCTGTCGCATTTAGAGGAATATTGGCTTCCTCGGTATTCAGTTATGCGGGTGTGCAATGGAGCCTGCTCACGCCGGGGAGCATTGTTGTTGTGCTGGGCCTGTTGATGTTATTGAATGTTCAGGTTTTGCGGATTGGATTTCCCGAGAACATTCGAAATACCTTTCCTCCGACCTCTGAGTCAGTTGCAATAGGGGAGCCAATATACGCCGGTGTTTGTGCGTCCTGTCATGGTGATAATGGTCTTGGTGACGGTTCTGCTTCTGTCGCTCTTCAGAAGAAACCGTCCGA
>NYZY01000030.1 GCA_002687335.1 Chloroflexota bacterium | reverse complement strand
GAATTAAACCACACGCTCCGCTGCTTGTGCGGGCCCCCGTCAATTCCTTTGAGTTTTAGTCTTGCGACCGTAGTCCCCAGGCGGAATGCTTATCGCGTTAACTACGGCTCCCAGGGGGTCGATACCCCGAAAACCTAGCATTCATCGTTTACGGCGTGGACTACCCGGGTATCTAATCCGGTTTGCTACCCACGCTTTCGTCCCTCAGCGTCAGAACTGACCCAGCAAGCCGCTTTCGCCATTGGTGTTCCTCCCGATATCTACGCATTTCACCACTACACCGGGAATTCCACTTGCCTCTGTCAGTCTCAAGTTCAGCAGTATCCCCCGACCTCTTCAAGTTGAGCCTGAAGATTTCACAGGAGACTTACCGAACCGCCTACGGACCCTTTACGCCCAATAATTCCGGACAACGTTTGTGACCTACGTATTACCGCGGCTGCTGGCACGTAGTTAGCCGTCACTTATTCCTTAGGTACCGTCCTTGCTCTTCCCTAAGAAAAGAGGTTTACGACCCTAGAGCCTTCATCCCTCACGCGGCGTCGCTCCATCAGGCTTTCGCCCATTGTGGAAGATTCCCTGCTGCTGCCTCCCGTAGGAGTGGGGGCCGTGTCTCAGTCCCCCTCTGACTGGTCGTGCTCTCACACCAGCTACCCGTCTTAGGCTTGGTAGGCTATTACCCCACCAACAACCTGATAGGCCGCGAGCTCATCTAAGGGCGGCAACCAGTTACCCGGCACCTTTCATCCAAGACCTTAGATCATGGATCGTATGAGGTATTAGCAGAAGTTTCCCTCTGTTGTCCCTCACCCAAAGGCAGATCACTCACGTGTTACTCAGCCGTCTGCCACTAAGTCGTCACCCCGAAGGGTGGGACTTCGTTCGACTTGCATGCATTATGCGCGCCGCCAACGTTCGTCCTGAGCCAGGATCAAACTCTCCGTAAAGTTGACGTTCTTTCTGTCCACTGTTCAATTGTTAAGGTGCGGCCTGAACTAGGAGACGCGTTTATCCCCAAGCCAGAGAACTAAGTCTATGATCCACACCTGAAACGTGTCAACAGAAATCTGATCTAAATTCCAGCAGAAGATTATCCCGATTTTAAGTACACTAGAGGGTAGTTCGATATCGCTGTAGAGATGACACGCACTAGCGAACCCTCGTCGAGCCGAGGTAAATTTAAATAGGAATTAGGACATAACGCACAGGCAAAAAAAGACTGAATTTCTAATGCGGGCATATTCTTAATTTCGATTCCGACTGTACTCTGACAAATCTAATTTTGAGGATCATACATAATGGCAAGGAACGTTCCTGGTGAGCCATACACCAGAATCTCAGCCGAAGAAGCGCATGAAATGCTCAACGCTGGTGGGGCGATAATGATTGATGTGCGGCGCCAAGACGAATACGAAGGTGCCCACGTCAAGAACGCTGTGCTGATTCCTGTAGACGATGTGATACCAAGATTTGATGAATTACCAACCGAAGGTAACCTCTTGTTTATCTGTGAAGTTGGCGCTCGATCCGGTCTTGCCGCCGAATATGCAGCAGCGATGGGAGCCGATACAGACCGTTTGTATAACGTCGAAGACGGAACCGGCACATGGGTCGAAAAAAACCTCCCATATTCCACTGGCGATACAAAGTAACCTCAAGTTCATCATCTATCCACAAGTACCAATCCGGAGAAGCTCATTTGAAAATTGTGGTTGTAGGTTCTATAGCTTATGACGCGGTTGAAACTCCAGCAGGAAAAAGGGAATCGCAGCTCGGCGGCTCAGCCTGTTTTTTCTCAACCTCAGCAAGTTATTTCACTGAGGTAGGAATCATCGGTGTAGTCGGCAATGATTTCGCTCCATCGGACCGATCGATGCTCGAAAGCCATGGCATCGACACCACTGGGCTTGTTGAGGTTGATGGAAAAACCTTCCGGTGGACAGGTGATTACATGGATGACATCAACACCGCAGTCACCCTAGATACTCAATTAAACGTTTTTGGAGATTTCGAGCCAACCCTAACTGAAGCGCATGCAAACGCACCGTATCTGTTCTTAGCGAATATCGACCCGACCATTCAACTGAAGGTCCTCGACGCTATGATTAGTAGACCAAAATGGATTGCCAGCGACACGATGAACCTTTGGATCAATATCGCCAGACCAGCCCTTATAGACATCATAGGCAAAGTCGATATGCTTATCATCAATGAAGATGAAGTAAGGCAACTCACAGGGCAAAACCATTTACCAAATGCGGCCAAAGCCGTGATGAATCTCGGCCCTAACTCAACGGTCGTCAAAAGGGGGGAATATGGTGCTTCACTATTCGGAAAAACCTTTTCCTTCGCAGCTCCAGCCTACCCGTTGGAACAAGTGATTGATCCAACCGGAGCTGGGGATTCTTTCGCCGGAGGTTTCATGGGACACCTGGCATCCGTGGAAAAAATTGACGAAGAATCACTACGCACGGCTACTATATTTGGCAGCACAATGGCATCGTTCGCTGTGGAAGATTTTGGGCTGGAACGCATAAAAAATCTAACCGAAAACGACATCAGTGCACGCTTCCAAGCTTTCACTGAATTAACTCGCTTCAAATCACCCACTTCAACCAGCAGCGGAAATTGAACACAAACAACTTACACCCACTGAGCTGACGGCGACCGAAAGCGCCCATCGCCCGGACCACATAGAACTGACTGACTACAGATTAATAATTATGAAATAAGTCCGGAGAAAATATGAATTACGACATCAAAGACATCAGCCTTGCAGGCAAAGGCAAACTTCGCGCTGAATGGGCGGAACGGGAAATGCCCGTGCTTCGCACCATTAAGCAGCGATTTGCCGAAGAAAAACCGTTAAAGGGAATCAAACTCGCAGGCTGCCTCCACATCACAGCAGAAACAGCAAACCTTGCGCACACCCTCGTGGCCGCAGGAGCCGATCTTACATTGTGTGCTTCGAATCCCCTTTCGACCCAGGATGATATAGCGGCCCATCTCGTTGAGTCAGGTATTCCGATTTTCGCAATAAAAGATGAGGATGACAAGACATATTATGACCACATGTCTGCGACAGTCGAAACAGGTCCACAGATAACGATGGACGATGGGGCCGACGTAGTCGCTATGTTACACAGCGAAAAACAACACCTTCTTAAAGACGTCATCGGAGGAATGGAAGAAACCACAACTGGTGTCATCAGATTGAAAGCACTTCACAGCCAAGGCAAACTCAGGTACCCGATTGTTGCAGTCAACGATTCCCAGACCAAACACATGTTCGACAACCGATACGGAACGGGTCAGAGCTCTCTCGATGGAATCATTCGCGCAACTAACATGTTAATCACGGGAAAAACCGTAGTGACAATCGGATACGGCTGGTGTGGAAAGGGCTTTGCCCTACGCGCAAAAGGTATGGGAGCGCACACCATCGTGTGCGAAGTTGACCCGGTAAAAGCACTCGAAGCGGTAATGGACGGGCACCAGGTAATGAGCATGAATGACGCCTGTACCATCGGCGACATCTTCCTTACAGTCACAGGCGGAATGAAAGCCATCGACAAGCACCATTTCGACAACATGAAAGACGGCGCCGTAGTAGCCAATTCTGGTCATTTCAACATTGAAATCAACGTAGAGTCACTTGAGGAGATGTCCGAAACAAAACGGAGCGTGCGAGAATTCGTCGAGGAATACACTCTTGAAGATGGTCGGAAAATATTCCTTCTGGCCCAGGGCCGCTTGATCAACCTCGGTGCAGCTGAAGGACACCCACCAAGCGTTATGGATATGAGTTTCTCAAACCAGGCTCTTGCAGGAGAATATATCGTCGAAAACCATATAAAACTTGACCCTGGGGTCTACACTCTACCGAATGAGGTAGATACAGATATCGCAAGTATAAAACTGAACGCTATGGGTATGTCTTATGACATCCTCACCGCTGAGCAGGACAAGTACTTAAACAGCTGGGAGACAGGAACCTAAAACAGCTGTCATGGGAACAAAATTCAACCAATTATTCCACTGGCTAAAAAGCCTATAGCGAAAATCACAACCACTAAACAAAATGCCTAATACAAATTACTTACTTACATCAGAATCTGTATCCGAAGGTCATCCAGATAAGATGGCTGATCAGATTTCTGATGGTGTTCTAGATGCAGTTATTGCACAAGATCCCATGAGCCGCGTGGCCTGTGAAACTTCAGTCACTACCGGCCTGGTATTGGTGTTCGGTGAAATAACCACCAAGGCCGACGTCGACATACGAGGGATCGTACGAGATACGATCAGAAAAATCGGCTACGACGATCCGGCTTACGGATTCGACTGCGAGGGGTGCTCGGTACTAATCGCTTTAGACGAACAGTCGACAGACATCTCCAGCGGCGTAACTCAAGCACTGGAAGTACGCGGTGAAAGCGGAGTTGATGAAGTCGGTGCTGGCGACCAGGGGATGATGATTGGCTATGCCTCCAACGAGACGCCTGAATTCATGCCACTCCCGATCTCACTTGCACACCAACTGACCAGGAAATTGACCGATGTCAGGAAGAATAGTGTCATCGGATACCTCCGTCCGGATACCAAAAGCCAGGTGACCGTCGAATACACAGAAGATCATCGGCCTGTTCGGATCGACACAGTGGTCATATCAGCGCAGCATGATCCGGAGGCAACTAACGAGCAAATAGCTGCCGACATTCAACAGCATGTAATACAAGAAGTCGTCCCCGCTGAACTTCTCGACTCAAACACCAAGTACTACATCAACCCATCCGGCAGATTTGTTATAGGCGGACCTGTGGGCGACGCCGGACTAACTGGTAGAAAGATCATTGTCGACACATACGGAGGAAGCGCACGGCATGGCGGCGGGGCGTTCTCAGGCAAGGACCCAACGAAAGTAGACCGCTCTGCTGCATACGCTGCACGATGGGTTGCAAAAAACCTTGTAGCTGCCGGGCTTGCGGATCGCGCCGAAGTGCAACTATCGTATGCCATTGGAGTATCAACCCCTATTTCGATACAAGTCGACACCAAGGGCACTGGCAAGAAGCCCGAAAGTGAACTAGTTGATCTCGTCAAAAAGAACTTTGACCTTCGGCCGAAGGCAATAATTGATCACTTCAAACTCCGCCGGCCCATCTATCAACAGACAGCCGCCTATGGGCACTTCGGTCGTAACGATCTCGATCTACCGTGGGAAAAACTTGACCGAGTCGCTACATTGAAAGCTAAAATCTGATCGTATGTCAAAAATATTCGATTAGTAGAAAAGGCAAATCATTGCATCGCCCCAAGATCCAATTCGGTACTGATGGCTGGCGGGCGATCATTGACGATACTTTTACTATTCCAAACGTAAGGGCATGTGCAGAAGCCGTAGCGCTACATCTTCTAGCAAATGGCAAATCTGACCGAGGCCTAGTTATAGGTTTCGATACTCGATACCGATCTCCTCAATTCGCAAAAGCGGTTGCAGATACGGTGAAAGGGTACGGCATAAAAACCTTCACGCTCAATGTTGCAGTTCCTACACCTGCCTGTAGTTTTGCGGTGGTCAATCAATCCGCTGCCAATGGTGTGATGATCACAGCCAGCCACAATCCCGCCGAATGGAACGGATTCAAAATAAAGTCATCTGCAGGTGGGTCGGCAGCGCCTAATGAAATAGCACAAGTCGAAAAACATCTGGCCAATATTTTGGAAGGGAATTCTCCTGGCCATCCTGCTACGACACGACAATCCGGCACAAACACAGTGCTCGACGCTGTAGGTCCATATATAGAGCAACTAAAAAAAGTCGTCGACACTGACCCAATCAGATCCGAAAAAATGAAAGTCGTGGTTGATGCAATGCACGGGTCTGGAGCTGGAATTCTCCCAAATATCCTTGGCGGAGGTGAGGTCGAAGTTATCGAGATTCGCTCCAATCCAGACCATACCTTCCCAGGAATGGAGCAACCTGAGCCGATCGAACGAAACGTCAANCCCCTTTCAAAGGCAGTCNGGGAATTAGGAGCTGATGTCGGAATAGCACTTGATGGCGANGCTGACAGAGTAGGTATCGTTGATGAATCTGGACGGTACTTCTCGACCCTCGAGGTCTTCTCATTGNTAACGGANCATTTCATGGGNCGCCGNGGAGAAAAAGGTGGNGTGGCTNGCACNATTACGATGTCATCAATGGTNGANAAATTNTCGGATAACTACCGTGTNCCCAGCTATCGCACTCCGGTCGGATTTAAATTCGTCGGTCCGACTATGATAGAAAATAGCTGCTCGATGGGCGGTGAGGAAAGCGGAGGATATGCATTCAAAGGACATATCCCTGAACGTGATGGGTCGCTTTCAGGATTGCTGTTCCTCGAGGCAATGGTTATGAGCGGTCTCAAACCGTCACAACTTCTGACTAATTTGCACGCACTAGTAGGCCCGCATACATTCGAACGCCTTGATATCTCATATGACGAGTCACAGCAAAAATCCATAGCCGAAAAAATCTCGTCAGCTTCCCCTCACTCACTTGGGGGGCTGAATCTTGAATCGGATGACAGACGCGATGGTGTGCGTTTCAATTTGACAGGAGGATCATGGGCTGTTGCCCGAATGTCAGGTACAGAACCTCTCCTGAGAATATACGCTGAGGCACCTGATAAAAGGACTCTAAATTCTATCCTTGCAGATACTCGAGAGACACTGGGCGTCTAGCAGGGCCTTAAATCAACTGCATCTGGGGTTTTGGGAAGAGATCCTTTTAGCCAGAACTTTTATTGGTACCGAGGGTGGGATTCGAACCCACACGTCCGTTAAAGGACAGCGGATTTTAAGTCCGCAGCGTCTGCCATTCCGCCACCCCGGCACAGAAACAATTACTTTACGCACAAAAAAAGTATGTTCTTTACTCCATTGTCGCGAACTCCCGCTAAAAAGGTAGATACACACAAGGAATAATGTGTTGACTATTTTTCTGTGATTCAATGGAACAATTCAATCTCTGAAAGGTTATATTCAATCCCTTGTAACCCTCACTGCAGCTATCCAATCGATTAATATTGATTTATGTCCACTATTAAACAACCCGTTATAGGAATTATCGGCGGCACCGGAATTTATGATATCGAGGGTTTCGAGAATGCCCAATGGGTGAAAATCGAATCTGCCTTCGGTCAGCCGTCAGATGAATTTCTCATTGGTGACTTTGCAGGATATCGACTGGTCTTTCTACCCCGGCATGGCCGCGGGCACAAAATACCACCTACCGAAATCAACTATCGGGCGAACATCGAGGCACTGAAAAGAGCCGGCGTAGATCGAATCGTCTCATTTTCAGCTGTAGGGTCTCTGAGAGAAGATTACAAGCCAGGTGATTTCGTAATCGTCGACCAATATGTCGACCGGACATTCGCTAGGGGAAAGTCATTCTTCGGAACAGGATTTGTCGCTCATGTCAGCATGGCAGACCCCGTATGCACGACCACATCTCAAGTGATCACGGAATCAGCCAAATCAATCAAACTTAATGTCCACTCCGGTGGCACTTATCTGGTGATGGAGGGACCCCAGTTTTCAAGCCGCGCTGAATCCAACTGGTACCGGAGTATAGGTTGCGACGTGATCGGAATGACCAACATGCCCGAAGCCAAATTAGCAAGAGAGGCCGAGATGGCATACGCTACTGTCGCCATGGTCACCGACTACGACTGCTGGCACCAAGATCACGACGATGTGAATACAGCGTCGATACTCGAAGTGCTTCAAAACAACTCCGAGCATGCTAAAGAACTCATCAAAGCCCTCGTACCCAGACTTGGAGCATTACAGGCACCGTTCGAGTCAGGCGCACACAAAAGTCTTGAACACGCCATAGCGACAGTTCCAGAACAGCGCGATCCTGAACTGTCAG
>NYZY01000029.1 GCA_002687335.1 Chloroflexota bacterium | reverse complement strand
ACCGCCAGACGCGTCTATGACATATTGCGTCCTCACTTCAACACTCAATACGATGATTCTCAAAGCATCGGGCGTCGGTACCGTCGGCAGGACGAAATTGGAACACCCCTGTGCGTAACAGTCGACTTTGAAACAGTCGAAGATGACGACGCAGTAACTATCCGAAATAGAGACAACATGGAGCAGATTCGAGTCGGAATCGACAGCATCGAACCAGCTATAAGGGATCAATTAAACACAATGAGAAAGGACTGCCAAGGTTAGACAAAACGAAAGTCTAAACTCCCAGTATTTCTGCTAAAACGAGCCCAGGCACGAGCGCCGCTACACATAGTGTTGTTGATCACATGGAATGATCTTGCCGATGAACCGAATTATCGATATCCCCATCAACCACAAAATTCATAAAATATCTTGGATATTACTGATTTCATGGTTGGGCATCTTGATCACCATTAGCTGCGTGAATGGTGAGGAGAAAATCGCATCACCCATATCCGGCGAAACATTTTTCCATGGAAATTTCGATCTCGATATGCACACTGGAAAACCAGTATTGATAAATTTCTGGTTTCCATCCTGTCCGCCCTGTAGAGCTGAAATGCCTGATCTCCAAATTGCCTTTGAAAAATATGGCGAAGATGTTGCATTTATCGGTATCCAGCAGATGGGTGCCGACTCAGAAAAAATGGGCATCGAATTTGTTAGAGAACTTGGGCTGACGTACCCCATGATGGCGGATTTCGGTTCAAAAGTGCAGGCTAATTATGAAGTCTTCTCCTACCCCACCACCGTGTTTTTGCAAAAGGACCACAGCATATCCCGGGTTTGGACAGGGGTTATCGACGAGCAACAGTTGAAGCAGGAGTTAGATGCAATACTTGGAATCTAAAAACATCATCACTCACCGAAAGCTATGGGCATAATCAGCAGATGTTTGAACAAATAACGGCAGGAGACTGGATCTCGCTGATCGTACGGTGGGGCCACGCAATTAGCTCGGTCGCCTGGATCGGCGGTAGCGCCTTCTTCGCCTTCGTGGTAAGACCGGTCGAAAAAACTCATCCGGATGCCATTCGCCCCATCCTACAACCATTGAGTTCGGTTTACAGAGAACTCGTAGACATTTCTGTAATTGCAATCATCATCACAGGTCTCATCCTCATGTTCGACCGTCTAACGGGTAACGATGCCTCGCCGGCCTGGTTCATTGTGCTTGGGCTAAAACTGGCTCTGGCAATTTGGATGTTCTACCTAGTATGGCGCTTCCGACAATCAGACTTCAACCCAACAACTCAACCAACAGGACTGGGTGGCAAACTCTCGTGGCTTATAGGGTATAACGCGATGATTTTCTTGGGTGTGATCGTTTTCCTTCTAGCCTCTGTGCTACGAACATTATTCGAAAACTCAATCTCAACTTAACGGAAGCTGGCAGCCTTACCAATACTGGCGCGTTTCATCTAAGTCTCCGCTACAAAATACCACTGATTCCTGAGCGATCAGATTCACCAGCCAAGTCAGATATAGTTCTACCTAGAATTGGATGCACCACCTCCGCTGCTATCTCCGCAAGCGGGACAAGCACAAACGCTCGTTCGTGTAAACGCGGATGCGGAACTGTCACGCCAGTCGCCTCGAGCACAGTGTCCCCATGTAGCAATAGGTCTAAATCCAATGTACGAGAGGCGTTTCTCTCCTCTCTAACACGACCAAGCGATGATTCGATCGCTAGTAATTCAATCACGACTTGAAGGGCATCAAGAGTGGTTTGCACTGCAGCAACCTGATTGAGGTATCGAGGCTGGTAACCATCCATCATCCACGGCTTTGTTTGATATACCGAACTAACGGAACTGATAATTCCAACCTTCCCGAGCCGATCAATCGCACCTTGGAGATTACGAGACCTGTCGCCAAGGTTACTTCCTAGCCCCACGTAAGCCGTAATCAGACCACTAGGCATGAGAGGCACCGCTTTCAAAATACCTGGCCAATGTGTCAGTCATCTTCACAACTTTTACCATTTCTAAGACATCGTGAACGCGCACAATATCAACTCCGGCTATAACAGCCCAGGCAACTGTGGCAGCTGTTCCGAACCGACGGTCCTCTACAGATTCATTGGTCACCGATCCGATGAAAGATTTTCTAGACGTGCCAATCAATACTGGCAGTTCAAACTCCGCACGAAGTCGATGAATATTCCTGAGTAAAACAATAGACTGGTCAGCATTTTTAGCAAATCCTATGCCCGGATCGATGATGATTTTCGATTGACTGACCTTAGCCTTCTTTAAATCGTTAGCCGCTACACGAAGATCGTCAATAACTTCATTGACGACATCGTCTTTATGCCCGTTCTTACGGATGTGACTGAGAATAATTGGCACCCCCATATCTGAAATAACTCTAACCATCTGTGGGTCTTCCAACATAGATACGTCGTTAATGAGCGCTGCTCCAGACCTCACAGCGACCCGAGCCACGCTTGCTTTGCGGGTATCGATGGATATAGGAATATTTAACCGACTAATCAGTCCTTCGATAACTGGAATCACACGAGATATCTCATCATCATCAGAAACCGGCTGCGCATCCGGGTAAATACTCGCTGGTCGGGTTGACTCACCGCCGATATCGATTATGTCGGCTCCTTCGTCCTCCATGCGTAGCGCTTGGTCTATCGCGGACTGAACATCTCCGATTACCGACAAAACTCCATCACCTGAAAAAGAATCTGGGGTGACGTTAACAACGCCCATGACATAAGTACGTTCACCCCAGATGAACTCATGAGCGCCTATATTGGAACTGGAAATAACAGTTGGTTTACTCAAAGCCGATGGACCGGACACTAACTTGACGTTCTAAGGAGACAGACCTGTATCGTAATTCCTGCAATCTGAGTTTAACACCCTTCGATGCCAAAAAATCAATAAACACCCAGTTGCCGCTCTACTTGACCTAAGTTAAAATTTACAAGGTTATATTCCATCAAAAGGAATTACCTTGCACTTGAAGATAGACTCTTCCTAAGCAAATAACGAACCTTGAAAAATCTCTTGCTGCGCAGGCCTAAAGATCACCAACCAAACTCCATTTAACGCCACCTCTGACATGACCCAAAACTCGAAAATAGAAAAACTCGACAAGCGAAGAGAATCTGCCCATTTAGGCGGTGGAGAAAAACGTGTCGACGCACAACATGAACGTGGAAAACTAACCGCCAGAGAGCGTTTGTTGAGATTTTTAGACGATGGTAGTTTCAATGAACTCGATACTTTCGTTACTCACCGCTCAACCGATCTAGGGCTCGATAAACAGCGATTCGAAGGTGACGCAGTTGTGACTGGATACGGTCTGGTCAACGGCCGCAAGGTGTTCGTTTACGCCCAAGACTTTACGGTGCTTGGTGGCTCGCTATCACATGTGGCGGCTGAAAAAATAGCTAAAGTGATGGATCATGCAATGCGCAATGGTGCTCCAATAATCGGAATCAATGATTCTGGCGGAGCTCGTATCCAAGAAGGTATCGATTCTCTGGCCGGCTACGGTGAAATCTTCAAGCGCAACACCCTAGCCTCAGGAGTCATACCACAAATTACCATCATCGCTGGTCCAGCAGCGGGTGGAGCTGTGTACTCACCTGCCCTGACCGATTTCATTTATATGGTGGAAGGAATCGGACAGATGTATATCACCGGTCCAGATGTAGTAAAAGCAGTGACTGGCGAAGACGTATCGCACGAAGATCTCGGTGGAGCACTGACTCATTCTTCCCGAAGCGGGGTAGCGCATTTTACAGTCGAATCAGAAGAAGCCTGTTTCAGTCATGTCCGTAGTCTCCTATCGTACCTTCCAGCAAACAACGCAGAATCAGCACCGTCTATCGAACCCACAGATGCACCTGACCGAGTCGATTCATCACTCAGGAGCGTTGTACCTGACGAAGCTAATCAACCATACGACGTTATGGACGTCATCACAAAAGTAGTCGACAACGGCGAATTCTTGGCTGTGCACCATAATTTCGCTCCCAACATAGTAGTTGGTTTCGCCCGACTCGATGGCCAAAGTATCGGAGTCGTGGCCAATCAAGCAAATCAGATGGCGGGGATGCTCGATATTGATGCTGCCGACAAAGCTGCTCGTTTTGTTAGGTTCTGTGATGCTTTCAACATCCCTCTTGTGACACTCGTAGATGTCCCCGGGTTCATGCCGGGAACACATCAGGAATACGGCGGGCTAATTCGTCACGGAGCCAAACTGCTATACGCTTACGTCGAGGCAACAGTGCCAAAAATTGCTGTCGTTCTGCGCAAGGCATACGGCGGTGCATACATAGTAATGAGTTCAAAAGAACTTCGTTCCGATGTCAATCTAGCTTGGCCCTGTGCCGAAATCGCAGTAATGGGACCGGAAGGTGCCATCAACGTCATTGGGCGCAAAGAGATTGCCAAAGCTGAAGATGCTGAAGCTAAACGAACAGAAATGGTGACCAACTACCGAGACCAATTTGCCAACCCATACATCGCTGCAAACCGTGGTTATATTGATGATGTAATAGATCCTGAAAAGACACGACCTGAACTTGTGAAAGCACTTCGAATGCTCGAGTCAAAGGTCGACAATCTCCCACCCAAAAAACACGGAAACATCCCGCTCTAACACTTCGATCATGCCACATAACTCACCAAGTAATGACGAGCGAAAATACGCACCCAACACGATCAGCCGGCGGGAATTTGTCGACTCAATAGCCCGCATGGCAGGCGAAGTATGGGATTTTCACAACCGGTTTAAAGTTGGTTCAGGCCAATTTCAAGGTCAAAGCGCGACTGAAATAGTAGCGAATCGTACCAGTATTCTAGATGAAGAATTCAATGAACTATCTCAGGCAATATCTGAAAAAGAAGGGGATGATGCAGTCGCCGACGAAACAGCAGATATCTTATTTGTAGCGATGGGCCATGCCGAGGCAATGGGCTTTCCAGGAATCGAGGGCCTAGAGCGAGTAACCAACAAGTCCGCAGCCAAGACTAACGAAACCCATGCGATAAGACCCGATACCGGTAAAGTTTTACCCAAAACGGGAAAACCTCACAAATGGCAATAAATCATCACTACCAATGAATCACAACCGATGAACTAATTTGGTGGTATGCAAATATTAACCTGACAATATTGGGTCAAATAATTGCCCATCTGAAACGATAGGCTGTAGGAAAACACAAATAAGGAATAATAGATGAAGTTCAAGGTGACAGTGGTCGGAGCTGGATTTGTCGGTGCAACCACCGCCCAACGCATATTTGAGAATGGTTACGCAGATATAGTCCTTGTCGATATCGTCGAAGGCAAGCCTCAAGGTCTCGCCTTGGACATGCTCTGCTCTGGTCCAGTGGTAGGGTCAGATGCTCAAATAACTGGTGCAAACAGCTATGAAGACACCGCTGACTCCGATTTAGTCGTTGTGACCGCCGGAATCCCTCGAAAGCCAGGAATGAGTCGCGATGACCTGTTATTGACCAATATGAAAATTGTCGGCTCTGTAACCGCTGAAGTAGCTAAATACTCACCAAACGCTGTACTCATCGTAGTTTCAAATCCGCTCGACGCGATGGTTCAGCACGCCTACAACGTCAGTGGATTCCCGAAAGAACGAGTTATAGGCATGGCAGGGATTCTCGACACTGCCCGATTCCGAACATTCCTTTCCCAGGAGTTAAACGCATCAGTCACCAACGTAAATGCATACGTTCTCGGCGGGCATGGCGACACTATGGTGCCGCTTATCGGTTCAACAACCGTAGGTGGAGTGCCTGTGTCTAAGTTAATCGAAGCGACGCGTCTTGAAGAGATCGTTCAGCGAACACGCGACGGCGGTGCAGAAATCGTCGCTTTACTCAAAACAGGGTCAGCCTACTATGCCCCGTCTGCAGCAGTCGCCCAAATGACCGAAGCGATTCTACTCGATCGCAAAGAAATATTGCCTTGTGCAGCATTCCTTGAAGGCGAATACGGCATCAACGGTCTGTACGCCGGTGTTCCTGTAAAACTCGGAGCAAAAGGCATAGAAAAGATTATCGAAGTTGAACTCACCAAGGATGAATCTGCAGCTCTCAATGCCTCTGCTGAGTCAGTGCAAGAACTCGTAGACATCATGGCAAAGGCCTGAGTCAGTTACCCTGAAAATTTCGTACCAGCAACTAAAAGCCTGTTGTGTTGTAGAAATAACTGAGGGACGATTTATAAAATATCGTTCCTCTCGAGATTCAAAACTTAAAAGATAGATGAAAATAAACTGATGTGGGAGTTCAACGAATGCCCGGAAGGCTCGCAGGAAAAACAGCGGTTGTAACCGCCGCAGCTCAAGGAATCGGCAAAGCAACAGCTCTCGCATTCGCCGCAGAAAAAGCACAAGTCTGGGCATCAGACATAAACACAAAGAAACTCAGTGAACTCGACAACACGCCTGGCATCATCACACGAAACTGCGATGTCACTGACCCTCAATCGATCACTGCCCTACTTACAGAAACTGGGCCACCAGACATCCTATTTAACTGTGCAGGATATGTCGCCGTTGGAACAATTCTGGATTCATCGGAATCGGAATGGGATTTCTCATTCAACTTGAACGTGAAGTCGCTATTTTGGATGCTGCGAGCCTACATCCCCCCGATGATCGCAAACGGAGGCGGCTCAATTGTGAACATGGCATCACTCTCTTCACATCTGTTAGGCGTACCCGATCGCGCTGCCTACACGGCAACGAAAGCGGCCGTTATAGGGATAACAAAATCGGTGGCCAAAGACTACCTTTCAGACAATATACGGGTAAATGCCATAGCACCAGCAACAGTCGAAACTCCCTCTCTCGAGGAACGTATAAAAGCCACCGGTAACGCCGAGGCTGCTCGCGCAGCTTTTATCGCCCGCCAACCAATGGGTAGAGTCGGAACTCCCGAAGAAATTGCCCATTTGGCTGTTTACTTAGCGTCAGATGAATCCTCATATACCACGGGGCAAGTTCACGTGATTGACGGCGCAATGAGTCTGTAAAACCTGATAACTAAACCTTTGATGGTAAAGCCTCTGCCATTCGCACAATTTTTTTAGTTGAGACAATATGCTTTTTCAGCCCCAAGGTTTTTTCATTCATACCCATGGCAAGGCCGATCAACTGGGGAACATGGATAACCGGAAGATCAGCTTTGTCACCTCGAACCTGTCTACGCGCTTTGGGTTGATAGCCATCAAGATTTAGGTGGCATAGCGGACATGGAGTAACCATAGCATCGGCACCAAGGTCCTTGGCTGTTCCAGTGTGATTAGCAACCATCTTCATAGAATTGGCCTGGTTGATAAACAGGATCGGAAAACCACAACAAGCAGTCTTACCTGCAAAATCTGTAACATTACCGCCCACTGATTGAATCAAATCTTCCAACGAGGTTTCCCGCTGAGGATTTGAAGAAAACTCAAGAGCATCCGAAGGCCGAACCATGTAACAACCGTAGAACGGTGCCATGTTCATACCAGTCAATTCACGAGTAAACGTTTCTTTTAGCTTATCGAGGCCAATGTCTTCAATAAGCACCCACAAAAGATGCTTAATAGAAGTGGTCCCTTTGTACTCAAGCCCCTCATCCTCAAGATGTTTGTTTATCTCAGAGAGATATGCAGGGTCACGCTTGACTCTGTGGTTAGCCTGAGCCATAACACCTTGACACGTAGAGCACAGTACCATGATGGGCAACCCCATTTGCTCCGCCATGGCAAAAGTTCGCACATTCAAAATATCACCCATTCTAAGGTTTTTTTCTTGCAGGACACCTGCACCGGTACAAGTAGCTTTGGTCAGCTCAACGTGTTCGATATTAAGCCTCTCCATAACGGCCAACGCTGAATCGTACAACTCGGGAGCTCCACCACGTGCGACACATCCAGGATAAAAAGCGTACTTCATGAGGATTCCCCCTCCACGTTCTCGTAGAGGTCTTTAACTTTTTTATGATCTTCAGATTTATGCGGTATCAACGGAGGTAACTTCCCCTTCCGCATTGCAGCAATACCAATTGGCACAAGATCAAGCAATCTTGGAATATTTGTCCAACCTGCAGAATCCATTGCTAGCCGCGTTTCATCCAAGCGACCATGCTTCTTTACAGAGTTATAAAACGATTCGGTGTGATGGTATCCCGGAGTGTTTGTATTACCGGCTTTTATAGCAGACTCACGCAATTCCATAATCCGATCCATTGGAGCCACACCCTTGGGGCAAACCTCCACACACTTTAGGCATCGGGTACAGTCCCATATGCCGCCAGCTTCATCGTTCAGCACCTTGAGACGCTCATCTCTTTTAGAATCTCGAGGGTCTTCGGTGAATCGCCATGCCTTTGCCAATGCAGCAGGTCCAATAAAATTAGCATCGACTTCGAGAACCGTGCAATCAGACACACAACAACCACACATGATGCAGTTCATTGATGTTAGAAGATTCTCCATAGAGTCATTTGAGGCGATGTACTCCCCCTGCTCCGGGACATGGTCAGGCTGGAGGAACGGATCTACTCGCTGAATCTGCGAAAAGAATGTATCAAGGGAAACCACTAGATCCCGTACGACGTGCTGGTTACCCATAGGTTCAATTACCAACTGTTCCCCATTTGGAGCAACGTCGACGACACGCGTTTTGCAAACCAGTTTTGCGTCACCGTTCACTTTCATACCACAAGAGCCACATATAGAAGCTCGGCATGCACAACGAAGTGCCANGGTACCGTCATCCTGCTCACGAATCTGAATCAAAGAGTCNAGAACNGTCGAGTCAGGGTGAACATCAACCTTATATTCTTGCCACCAGGTCTTCCCACCTTCATCGGCGGGATCAAATCTCTTGACTTTCAAATTCGCTTGCATCTAATAGACTCTCTTCACCGGTTGCCACTGAGTAATTTTCACATCAGATGTTTGAACACGAGTGCCATGTTCTTGTGTTTCATCTTTGTACACAAGAGTGTGCTTTAACCAATTATGGTCATCACGTTCAGTGATATCGGTCCTAAAGTGTGCTCCACGGCTCTCTTTACGAGTCAGTGCCCCGGCCACCACGGCTTCAGCGCAATCAACCATAAATTCAAGTTCAAGACCGAACATCAGGTCGGTGTTGAAAATCTTGCCCTTGTTCTCAATAGAAAATCCCGACATTCTAGATTTCACATTTGCCAGATTTTCAAGGGCTCCCTCCATAGAACCCTGATCACGGAAAACCCCTATGCCCTTGGTCATACCACGGGCCATATCATTCCGAAGGGTTGCAACCCGTTCTCCCTTGGGTCGATCCAAAAGTTCCTGTAATCGTACTTGCTCAGATGCGAGTTCTCGTTCAGACGCCGAATGGTCATCAACGCTCTTAATATATTCAATTGCATGAACCGCAGATCTACGACCAAACACCACTGTATCGAGAAGAGAATTGGCCCCTAAACGATTGGCACCATGAACACTGACATTCGCACACTCGCCAGCCGCGTAGAGCCCAGGTACATTGGTAGCTCCATCTACGTCGGTCTTTATCCCACCCATGATGTAATGCATCCCAGGTTGTACAGGTACTGGTTGTTCGGCCATGTCAATTCCAAGGAACTCGACTGACACTTCTTGAAGATAACCTAACCGCTGCTCAATGAAGTCTCGACCCAAGTGACGAAGATCGAGCAGCACATTACCATCTATACCTCTTCCTTCATCAATTTCAGTCTGCTCTGCACGGGAAACAACGTCGCGAGAGGCAAGCTCCATATAATCAGGAGCAGTATTCTCCATAAACCGTTCCCCAGCTGCATTGAGCAAGTAGGCTCCTTCACCTCGAGCTGCCTCTGACATGAGGATCCCGGTACGCGCCAGCGTGGTCGGATGATACTGAATCATCTCCATGTCCATTAACGGGGCACCTGCTTGATATGCCAGGGCTAGGCCATCTCCCGTACAAATCAGTGCATTAGTTGACGGTTCAAATACTCGACCAGCTCCACCAGCAGCCATTATGACTGCCTTAGCTTTAATTGTGTGGATCTCCCCAGTTTTTAAATCAATTGCCACCACCCCCCGACATGTGCCATCTTCAATTATCAGCTTTGTTACAAACCACTCTTCATAAACATTAAGTCCAAGTTTCAAGGCCTGCTCAAACAAGACGTGCAATATAGCCGATCCAGTAATAGCTCCCACAAAAAATGTTCGAGCTGTCTTCTGGCCACCAAATCTTCGAGTGCCCAGTTTCCCATCATCGCCCCTACTGAATATCACGCCCATGCGTTCAAGTTCTAAAACAGCGTCACCAGCTTCGACAGACATGACCTCCACAGCATCTTGGTCTGCCAAAAAATCGCTACCTTTGATCGTATCGTAGGCATGACCTTCCCAATCATCACCTCGATCAGTAAGGGGAGCATTGATACCACCTTGGGCCGCGTTAGAGTGGCTTCGAACAGGATGAACCTTAGATATCACCGCAACATCGCCCCCTGCCCGAGTAACTTCAACAGCCGCCCGAAGACCAGCAAGCCCACCACCAATAATCAAGACATCATGTTTATACATAGGTTCGCCTGACACTAAGACTTCTTATTTTTCTACTCAATTTCGGAACCTTTGATGTGTTTCGTGTACACGTGTTGAGCCGATAACAACGCAGCTATTGACATTTGGTCTTCAATCTCACCCTCAGCTATCAAACGGTGTAGGTCATCAAATTCAATTTCTTCAACCGAAATATCCTCTCCATCATCGGAAGGTAAAGGAGCCTCCTCAAGTTCAGTCGCTATGAACATGTACGAATACTCAGTCGAGTATCCAGGAGCGACCCAAGATCCCCCAACCAAAAATAATTTTCCAGCCCTGTGTCCTACCTCTTCTCGTAACTCTCTAAGTGCTGTTACCTCTGGGTCCTCACCTGGTTCTATGGTTCCAGCAGAAGCCTCTAGTAAAACTTTTCCTGCTGCTTGGCGAAATTGCCTGATGAGCAGAACAGTACCCGAATCCGTTATGGGCACAATGACAACTGAACCAGGGTGTTCAACTATCTCACGATCAAAGGCTGCACCATCATCAAATATAGCGGTTTCGACACGAAGAGAGATTCGATCTCCTTCGTACTTACGTTCCACTGACAGAATGGTAGGGCGTTTAGGTCGCAAAACGTTGTTATTTTACCGAGTTTTCAAGTGCTATAGAACGTGTCGTCGGGGAGATTTAAGTGGACCTTTTCTGAGCCCTAATCTCCTTGATAAGTCACCCCAAAATTCAGGTGCTGGCTTACGACGTAGAAATGAAGCGTAGTCCCCCGCTTGAGTTATCACCACGGTTTCACCGTCCGCTAGCGACACATCGATAAATCCGTCAGCGTTTAACGTGGCTTTTTCTCCTGATTGAACGGTTAGTTCAACTGTGGAAGACGCTTGCAATATCGCTCCCCCAAACTGACTCATATGTGTGGCAATTGGCTTGACAAGAAAATCACGAGATGCCGGATCCATGACCGGACCTCCAAGTGCAAGGGTATATCCAGTGGATCCGGTGGCGGTGGCAACAACCACACCATCACCGCGATAGGTGGCCAAATGTACCCCGTCGACAACGGTGCTAACTTCAATTACACGAACAATGGGGCCACGTGCAACCGTCACATCATTAAGGCTAATAATCGACTGAGATTCCTTACCTTGGATTGTCGCATTCAGCATGTAACGGCGTTCAATTCGAGCATTACCGTCCAGGTACCAACTTATTTCATTGATCGCATCTTTAGATTCAATATCGCTCATGAACCCGACCCGACCCATATTCACTCCTAAAACAGGTATGTCGCGAGAGGCAGCTACATGCACTCCACGGAGGATCGTACCGTCTCCACCGATTGTAAGAATTAAATCTGATGAGTTGAGATCTTCCTGATGGTCCCGCAGAGTATCTTGAGTCGCTAACCACCACTTCCGATCTTTACCGTAAGCAACAATAATTTGCTTGGCGAGTTCCTCCGCTTCGGTTAACAAACCGTGGTAGACAATTCCTATGTTTTGATACCGAGGCATATCACTAGTTACATCTCATGAATCTGGTGGCGATTAACAGTTTACGATTTATTTGGACACTTTCGAACAGATTACAAATACTTAACAGATGAATTACAGACCCGGAATAATTGTCAGTGCGCTTTCAGCGAACTCAAGTAACAAGAAAGGTGCAAGCCCGAAAATACCAGTTCCAATAGCGGCAACCCCAGCAGCAACCAAAACCGGCTTATCCCCGCTAAACGTAGACGTTTCTACTGGATCATCAAAAACGATAGTTCGAATCACCCTGAGGTAGTAATATGCCGCAATTACGGTATTTACCACGCCAACTACAGCCAGCCACGCAAGGTTCGCGTTCAAAGCTGAGCCAAAAACGACAACCTTGGCCATAAAACCAACCGTAGGAGGCATACCCAACAGGGAAAGAAGGCCAAATACGAGAAGAGAAGCCAGAAGCGGTGAGCGCTTCAACATTCCCTTCAAACCGTCGATTGAATCATCCCCAGTACGCATGGTAATCGCAATGACGGCAAAAAATACTGCCAAGTTCGTAAACGCGTATCCGGCGAGATAGTACATAGCACCTTGAGGCCCCGCTCCGGTAAAAGCCGAACCAACCTGATTTGCAGGCACAGAAGCAACACCTACTAAGATGTAACCAGCTTGCGCAATCGTAGAGTAACCGAGCAGTCGTTTTATATTAGATTGGGCTAAAGCCAGCACGTTACCTACGGTCATAGAAACAGCTGCTAAGATCGCAAACAGCCCAGACCAATCCTGCATCATGGAAGGATCTCCAAAAGCCGAATACATAATCCGCATTATCACCGCAAATGCCGAAGCTTTTGAAGCTACCGAAAGAAATGCTGCAACTGGAGTCGGAGCTCCTTGGTAAACATCCGGCACCCACATTTGCCAAGGAACTACAGCCATTTTGAAACCAAATCCGGCGACCACTAATATCACCGCCAGCAAAACAGCGTATGAACCAAATGGAACGCCAGCCTCAGTTGGAATTACGGCTAGCCGCTCCATAATCATTCCAAGGTTAGTGCTACCGACGTATCCGTAGATGTAAGCAAATCCATAAAGAAGTATGGCGCTCGATATAGCAGATAAGACGAAGAATTTAGTGCCAGCCTCGATTCCTTGCTTAGTGCGATGGATAGCAGCAAGGGCGACAATCGGCAACGCGCTCAGTTCCAGTGCAACATAAATTGTTATCAACTCAGTTGCAGAAACGAGAAGCATCATCCCTGTTACCGATAGTAGTAATAGCGATACGAATTCTCCTCCGTAATTTTTCATTCGGTCAGCGGCAATATATTTCACCGACGCGAGAATAGTGCCTGCGCTGACGGTTATAAGCAGGAATTTGAAAAAGAGTGAGAAGCGGTCGGCTTCAACTGTTCCGAACAGGGCTGAACCCGTGACAGGGTCACCAAACCATCCGTACCAGAGATTCAAAGCGAAAAACAGCGGCACTGTCAGCCCAACACAGGCAATGAACAAAACCTTCACCACGTTTCGAGTGATGAGATCGGCGGTTATTACCGACAAAGCGAGAAGCGCCATAGCAATTTCAGGAGACAGTACCCAAAAATCGTTGACAGTCATTACCTAAGCACCGCCTGGATACCAATATCAAATACGTCGGTAACAACCGAAGGCCACAATCCGATAATAAAAATAGGAGCCGCCAATATGATTACAGGGATCATATCGACCCAGCTAGCGTCAGTCAGATTTTCATACACTTGATCAGAAAGTCCTGGGGTTGCAGGGCGAGCACCGAAGAAGACCCTTTGAACCATCCACAACGTATAACCGGCGGCCAGTACCACACCAAACGCAGCAACAGCCGTAGGCCATGGCCAGACCGAAAATGTACCAAGAAACACCATGATCTCAGCCACAAATCCCGATAGAGCAGGGAGGCCGAGTGAGCCAAAGCCAGCGATCAAAAAGAAAATCGCAATCATTGGCATCTTCTTCCATAGGCCTCCCAAATGAGGAATATGACGAGTATGAGTCCGATCGTAAGATAGCCCAACCATCAAAAAGGCGAGTCCGGTAATAGTGCCATGTGTAAACATCTGTAACGCTGCACCATTCAGGCCGGCAGCAGACGTATCTACAGCCGACGCCCCAACCGCCGACAAGCCGAGCATGACAAAACCCATGTGACTGACAGAACTATATGCGATCAGTCTTTTCATGTCCGTCTGGCGAACTGTAACAATACCACCGTAAATAACTGAAATTGCCGCTATGATCGCCATTGGCCCGGCCACATCATGGATGGTGAAATTTTGGGTCTCTTGGAAAAAGCCAAGATTAATCCTCAAAAGCCCATATCCGGCCATTTTCAGCAAAACCCCAGCCAACATAACCGAAACGGCCGTGGGAGCATCAGTGTGGGCATCTGGCAACCAACTATGCACTGGCCACAACGGTAATTTTACAGCGAAAGCTATAAAGAAAAATCCGAATATCAAAGCAGCTGGCAATGCCAATTTTGCACCGGCCATAAGCTCAGGAATACCAGTAATACCTAACTCAGGAATCGAGACCATCGCCAATGTACCGACATCAGGTGTTACGTAAATAGCAAGGATGCCCACCAACATGAACGCCCCTCCCGCCAGCGTAAACAGCACGAACTTCATCGCGGAATAACGAGGTCGGCCACTTCCCCATAGCACGATCAGCATAAACATCGGAATCAATTCAAATTCGAAGAATATAAAGAAGAGCAGCAAGTCCAGTGATACAAACACACCCAAAACGGCTGTCTCAAGCAGAAGCAACCACATGAAATATTCACGAACACGCTTTTCGATGCGCCATGAGGCAAAAGCGGCTGCCATACCCAGTATCCCGGTGAGAAGCACCAATGGTGCGCTCAATCCATCAACACCAAGTAAATAAGAGGATCTCAATGCATCGACAGGTATCCAACGCTCGTAATAATCAACCATCTGAATACCACCAACAGCTTGGTCATACCCAACGTAAACCATAACTGTCAGAGCAAACGTAACTGCAGTGGCTGCAATAGAAATCCAACGTACTTGGCGGTCAACCTCTTTTCCGCGTGCAAACAGAGTAACCAATATTGCAACGGTCGCAGGCAGAAATACCGTAATCGTCAGAAGCCCTTCAAACACTGATAGCCTCCGATACAGCGCCCAACATATGTGCCGTTCCCCATGGTTGTATTCCCAAGCTAACTATTAGCCCCATAGCAGGAACCCCGCTGCAATTGCAATGACGCCTATAACCATGCCTACTGCGTAAGTCTGTGTTTGACCGTTTTGAATTAGCACCCCACTTTTTCCGATTCGAGACACCCAATTGGAAAGATGAATATTTGCGTTATCTACCCAGTGCTCATCGAACCAACGCAAAGCATCAGCAAGGTACTTGTAGAAACCCTTGGAAACAATTAGATTTTCGTATATCTCGTCAAAATAATACTTACTGAAAATCAGGTTGTAGAGTGGCCGGAATCGCGCGCCCATGGATGACGGTGAAATCCAAGACTTGATGTACATAGCGTACGCGAGGCCAATTCCACTTAGCGCAAGCAAAGATGAGATGCCAGCAACCACAAAATTAAATTTAGGTGCCGCTCCAGCGTGATCCGCAGCTTTGTGACCACCCTCTTCGTCGTCTAGTGGAAATACCTCTTCATTTTCCACCGTCACAAAATGAGCAAAAGCGTGCTTATCTATCGAACCCACGTCAACGACGGGATTAGAAAAGAATCCTATAAATACAGAAATGGCCGCTAACAACGTGACAGGACCAATCATCAGCCACGGGGACTCCCCAAGATGTGAATGCGCATTTCCTACCGGTAAAGGATCGCCTGAAAGTTGGGCATCCGCCTCCTCTTTCTCACCTCCTCCATTCCATTCTCCATGAAATGTCAGAAATATTGCCCGAAACATGTAGAACGCCGTCATCAGAGCAGCTATCAATCCTAGAGCCAAAACAATATTACCGGTCGTGGCTCCAAATTCAGCTGCATGCCCAAGTATTTCGTCTTTTGACCAGAAACCAGAAAAAGGAAAGAGGCCAGCAAGACTAAGACTGGCTATGATCATTCCCCAGTAAGTCCAAGGCATATGTCTCTTCAGACCACCCATATATTTCATATTGAATGTTCCAGCTGCATGATGAACCGACCCGGCGCCCAGGAACAATGCCGCCTTAAAAAATGCATGAGTGAATAAATGGAATATTGCTGGGGCATACGCGCCAACGCCCAAAGCCATCACCATGTAACCGAGCTGACTGATCGTTGAATAGGCCAAAACCCGCTTAATATCATTTGCAACCAAACCCATCGTTGCTGCAAATACAGCCGTAAACCCACCAACGAGAGCAACAAGAGTCATAACGTTGGCATACTCAAATAACGGGAAAAAACGTGCGATCAAAAATACCCCGGCCGTAACCATCGTGGCCGAATGAATCAAAGCAGATACAGAAGTCGGACCTTCCATCGCATCGGGAAGCCATGAGTGAAGTGGGAATTGCGCAGATTTTCCAACAGCACCAGCAAAAAATCCCAAGGCGACCCACGTTGCCATAGATGCAGTAATTGCCTCGGCCCCGATAGCCTTATAAAGCACGGAAACGTCCATGTAAGACGGATTTATCGAATATAGATAAAGGATTCCCAGGAGAAACCCGAAATCCCCAAAGCGAGTCATGATGAACGCCTTTTTTGCAGCAGCGGCTGCCGAAGGACGATCCATCCAGAAACCGATCAACAAGTAAGAAGAAACCCCAACCAATTCCCAAAAAACAAATATCTGGATCACATTTCGAGCAAGCACGAGTCCAAGCATTGAAGCGGTAAACAACGACATGTAGGCAAAATATCGTGTGTAACTCCTGTCGCCGTCCATATATGCCTGTCCGTAAATCTGCACAAGCAAACTAATGCCACTAACCACCACCAGCATAATTACAGATAGTTGGTCAAGGATTAAACCGAAACTCAAGTCCATCCCACCGATAAATATCCAGTGATGAGTTTCAAACTCAAGAGGACCGTCAGACATCACGGTTGCTAGCGCCATCAGAGAAAGAATAAACGAAGCGCCGATAGCCGCGATTGTGATGTAACCAGCATATTTGGAATTGGATCCAATGAAGGCGCGCACCAATAGTCCATTCACCAAAAAGCTGATGATTGGCAGCGCAATTATTAACCAGACAAGACCCTCAGTTATCACAAGTATTCCCTATCACAGTTTTCTCAATATTTCGTCTGCCACGTGTTCTCTACCTTTGGGAACCATGACCCGAAAGGACGAGTTTTCGGCCCAATCCAAAATATCGCCCTCTGGTATCAACATAGTCGGAAGCCCTTCCCCTTCGAGAAGGTCTTTCCACATCTGTGCAGATATAAGATTTGGTGTTTTTTTATAGTCGATCCACATTTCAATGAAATTCCATACTTGTATTAGATCAATCAGTTCTTCATTTCAGAAGCATCTGTAATTTCTACCGATTCCACCGCTCGATACATCGCAAATACGAGAGCAAACGCTAATGCAGCTTCCCCAGCTGCTACTGCTGTGACAAATATTGCGAAAGTGTGCCCTGTCAAAGATGATCGTATCGCCTCGGCTGTCAATGGATCTGCAGCAATAAGAGCCGCTGAGGG
>NYZY01000028.1 GCA_002687335.1 Chloroflexota bacterium | reverse complement strand
CCCAAGACGCTCGCGACCTTCAGATGTCTGGTCAAGTCGAGCAGGTATCAATCGACCGATAATGACGTTCTCTTTCAACCCATTCAAGCGATCTACAGAACCGTTCACCGCAGCTTCAGTAAGTACACGTGCGGTTTCCTGAAAAGATGCTGCCGCCAAGAAACTCTGAGTGTTAAGCGATGCCCTGGTCACACCAAGAAGAACCGGACTAGCTGTAGCAGGTTCTCCACCTTCAGCCAACATATTGTTGTTCGTCAGCTCGTAATCATGCCTATCCACCAATTCTCCTGGCAGCAAGTCACTGTCACCCGGATTATCAACACGAACTTTACGCATCATCTGGCGAACAATAACCTCGATATGCTTATCATGCAACTGCACACCTTGTGATCGATATACCGCCTGAACCTCATCAACTAAGTAACGTTGTACTGCTGCCTGTCCTTCAATTCGAAGAATATCTTGTGGATTCTTCGGACCATCGGTCAGCGCTGTCCCCGGATCGATCTTATCGCCGTCAGAAACCAAAATTTCTGACGCCGCCGGAATCACATACTCACGCTCATCTGTCTCATTCCATGCAATTCGAACGGCTGTCTTCGTTACCTGCACAGTACCTGCAACTGGCGCAAATATTTCTTCTTGTAATTCGTCTGCTGTGCCCGCCTTAACGGCTGCAGCCATAGCAACTTTCTTTGCAGAAAGAACAACTTCACCAGCGTCAACCCAATCACCCGTTTTGACAGTCTGTCTATGAGTTTGAGGAATGTTCATTTCCTCTGAATAAACTTCGGTAGAAGTAACTCTAACTACACGACCCTCAGGCAGTTGGCCAATCTCAATTTGACCACCTATTTCAGATAAAACCGCCATACCTTTTGGCTGTCGGGCTTCAAATAATTCGACAACACGAGGCAAGCCTGACGTAATGTCCTTACCAGCAATACCTCCAGTGTGGAACGTTCTCATGGTCAACTGTGTGCCAGGTTCACCAATCGACTGAGCTGCAATAATCCCAACAGCTTCACCCAGTAAAGCAGGATCTCCGGTAGCAAGTGAACCGCCGTAACATTTTTGGGATATGCCACGCTGAATCGTACTCGAAAGCGGTGAAAATACCCACGCCTCTTTTACATTTGCAGCCATGATACGTTCAGCCACTTCTCTGCTGACTAATTCATCACGCTCCGCTATTAATTCACCCGTCTCAGGATGAACAATAGGTTCGGCAAGGTAGCGAGTTACAATTCTCTCCGCAAGTGGTGCCTGCTGACCACCATGTTGATCGTTAGTAATCAGGATCCCCTGTGCGCCCGGGTCATTCTCTGTGGTGATTATCACATCCTGCGCAACATCAGCCAAACGACGAGTCAAATACCCAGAGTCCGCTGTCCGTAAGGCTGTATCAGCGAGACCTTTTCGAGCCCCATGAGTAGAGATAAAGTACTCAAGAACCGATAAACCCTCAGCAAAACTCGAACGTATGGGCATCTCTATAATCCTGCCCTTAGGATCTGACATCAACCCCCGCATACCAGCCATCTGTTTAATCTGCGCGATATTACCTTTCGCACCAGATGCTGCCATCGTAAAAATTCCACCATACTTATCTAACGTGTCTTCGACAGCATCTGTCATTTTATTTGAGACATCAGTCCAAATTCCTACCGATGCTTCATAACGTTCATGATCAGTGATGAGACCCTCTTGATACTGCTCATCTAATTTGGAGATCTTAGTATCAGCAGCAGACAATAAGGATTGCTTCTGTGGAGGCGTAACGATGTCTTTCATTGCTATCGTAGTGCCTGACTGGGTAGCGTACTTAAACCCGAGGTTTTTCACCTGGTCTAACATCTCAGAAGTAGCTTGATTACCATATCCAGTTACAACCTCCCCAACCAAAGCTTCAATGGCACCACGGTCAAACAACTGGTTTCGAAACTCCATNGTTTTTGGAAGAGCCCAGTTGAATATAACGCGACCCACAGTGGTTTCAATCAGCTCACCATGGTCATCACGNACTTTGATTAGNTGACGCAGCTTGATTCTTTCAGTNTCAAACGCCAAACGNACATCATCAAAATCNGCATANNTNGTATCGAATACAGCATTACCTTCCTCATCCCTTTCAACAGGCGTCAATNCATCACCGTCAACCCCNGTNAGGTAATANACACCAAGNACCATGTCCAGAGTGGGGGAAACAATCGGAAATCCTGAACTGGGAGCAAGCATATTATTGGTTGAAAGCATCAATCGCTGTGCTTCAATCACCGCTTCTCTTGAAAGTGGAACGTGTACTGCCATCTGATCACCATCAAAATCAGCGTTAAACGCTGTACAAACTAATGGGTGAATCTGAATAGCCGACCCATCAACTAAAACTGGTTGGAAGGCTTGAATTCCCAATCGATGAAGAGTAGGAGCTCGGTTAAGCATTACAGGATGATCTTGTATAACCTCTTCAAGCAAATCCCAGATTTCTGGACGAGCTCTCTCTGTCATTCTTTTCGCGCTTTTGATGTTGTGAGCATATCCCTTCACAACTAGTGCGTTCATTACAAACGGCTTAAACAATTCTAGAGCCATCTTTTTCGGCAAACCACACTCATACATATTGAGTTGGGGTCCAGAGATTATTACGGACCTTCCACTGTAATCCACACGTTTACCCAGAAGATTTTGCCTGAAACGACCTTGCTTACCACGAAGAAGATCCGTCAAAGACTTGAGTTTATGGTTATGACTGCCCTGAATAGCTCGGCCACGACGACCATTATCAATAAGAGCATCAACAGCCTCTTGAAGCATTCGTTTTTCATTTCGAATGATGATGTCCGGAGCTTGAAGGTCAATCAAATGCTTCAATCGGTTGTTACGGTTGATCACTCTTCTATAAAGATCATTCAGGTCGCTAGTAGCAAACCGTCCGCCATCAAGCTGAACCATAGGGTGCAATTCCGGTGGTAGTACAGGTAAAACTGTAAGAATCATCCACTCAGATTTATTCCCGCTCTTTCTGAACGCTTCGACAACGCGAAGTCGTTTTATTGCCTTCTTGCGACGCTGCCCAGATGTATTTCGAACTTGATCTAAGAGTTCAATTCGAACCGAATTCAAATCGGTATTCTCGAGGATTTCAAGTACCGATTCTGCACCCATCGATGCCCTAAATACATGACCGAATTTATCGCGTAATTCACGGAATCGCGCTTCTGTGAGTAAATCCATAACTCGAATCGCCTTGAGGTCATCGATTTTATTTTGCACATCTGCTTTAACTGCTGCTTTTTGCTCTTCGGTCAGCTCGGTGAGTTTTGTGACGGCATCCTCACCTTTAAAGCTTTCGATTTCTAATGATTGAGACTCTGCAAGTTCGAGAGCTTCTTTTTCTGCCCTAGCAGCCTGAGCTTTTGTAAGTTTTTTCTTGGGTTTATCCAGTTCTGCAAGTTCAGTGGCTATGCGATCAGCTTCTTGCTTTGCATCGAACATCGCTTGCATAGTTGATGCCAACACCTGTTCAACGTTATTGTCTGATACAGCATCTTTCAAATCCTCGTCAAAGCGTGTGCTTTCAGCATCGCTGTACGCTTCCAGTTGCTCAATAGCATTCTGGCGCGCCACATCGTCTACAGATGTCACAACATACTGCGAAAAATATAGAATCCTTTCCAGATTCCGAGGTGAAAGATCAAGGATAAGCCCCAGGCGCGAAGGAGTTCCTTTAGAAAACCAAATATGCGCTACGGGAGCCGCTAACTTCACATGACCCATCCGTTCTCTTCGAACTTTGGAACGCGCGACTTCGACACCGCATCGATCACAGATTACGCCTTTGTACCGAATCTTCTTGTACTTACCGCAATAACATTCCCAGTCTTTTGTAGGACCAAATATCCGCTCACAAAACAAACCGTCTTTCTCAGGCCGTAATGTACGGTAATTAATGGTCTCAGGTTTAGTTACTTCCCCGTATGACCAAGCTCTAATCTGCTCCGGAGATGCCAGTGAGATTCTAATCGCGTTGAAATCGGCGCCTGATTGTGTCATATCTGGCCGTTTCCTTCGCCTTCCAGGGATTGCACCCTATAGTTGAACTGACTAGTTGCCAGCATTCGTTTTTAGCTCACACATATTTCGCATGGACTATAGTTCGTTTAGTTTTCTTCATCGTCAACGCCAATGATTGCGTCATCAGATTCTTCAGATTCCTCTGCAGATAAAGCCTGCAAAGAATCCTTTGTGTCATCCTCGCTATCATCTGATGAAGAATCACTTGCTTCTAAGTCGTCATCCTCATCGGTAGTCTCTACTGAATCAACGGTCAATTCATCAAGTGACAGTTCTTCAATATCCAAGGCATCAAGAGGTTCATCGCTCAGATCACTCCAATTAAGAGGAGCGCCAAGTGTCGCCGACATCTCTTGTGTAGAGGTATCGGGTTGAGTAAATCTTTCAATATCCTCGTTTAGAAGTTCAACTGAAAGCCCTAGCCCTTGCAATTCTTTCAATAGAACATGGAAAGATTCTGGAACCCCAGGCTGAATCACCTCTTCACCCTTAACGATCGCTTCGTAAGTTTTAACACGCCCGACTACGTCATCAGATTTAATCGTAAGCATTTCTTGAAGCGTATAAGCAGCCGAATAAGCTTCTAACGCCCAAACTTCCATTTCACCAAATCGCTGACCACCGAACTGAGCTTTTCCTCCAAGAGGCTGTTGAGTGATAAGCGAATAAGGACCGGTCGAACGAGCATGAATCTTATCTTGTACGAGATGGATCAGTTTCAACATGTAAACATTGCCAACTGTAACTGGCGAATCATATTTAAGACCCGTACGGCCATCATGAATCATTTGCTTACCAAAAATTGGTGCAGATAGATTCCTTTCGCGAGCAATTTTTAATGACTCTTGCATAAGTTCCGAAGGCTTCAAGCTTTCAGTTTTCTCGCCTGTAACCTCTTCCAGCCAAATTCGCAAACAAGCCTCTCGAGCAGTTCCACGATTCGACGGGGCATCNCTCCACAGNCGATCTCNATCAAAACCACGCTCNCCCAGATAGTCATCAACCTTNGCCCAATTTATATCATCCGAATCAAGATCACGATGATTCTTTGNCTTNGCCTCACTTACAAACCAAGCCCTNGCAAGCTGATCTTCTATAACACTGTCCTGNGCNCCATCAAACACCGGAGTCCGAGCATGAAATCCAAGGGTGTTCGCTGCCCAACCNAGATGAGTTTCTAATAATTGTCCTAGATTCATCCTAGAAGGCACACCAATAGGATTCAGCATGATATCCAGGGGAGTTCCATCTGGTAGAAACGGCATATCCTCTCTTGGCAAAACTTTAGAAACGACGCCCTTATTTCCGTGCCGACCAGCCATCTTATCCCCTTGGTTGATCTTCCTAGTATGTGCAACCCATACACGCACGGTCTTCATCACCCCAGGCTGTAAATCATCCCCATTTTCCTTTGTTAGGATTCGCACATCAGTAACTTTGCCGTGCTGTCCATGCGGCACTCGTAGGCTAGTATCCTTAACATCGCGGGCTTTCTCGCCAAAAATAGCTCGAAGGAGCTTTTCTTCAGCGGTCAGTTCAGTTTCTCCTTTGGGCGTGATCTTCCCGACCAGAATATCCCCTGGCGTCACCCACGCACCTATCCGTACAATACCTTCTTCATCCAAATCCCGCAGGCTCTCTTCACCAACGTTTGGGATATCACGAGTAATCTCTTCTGGACCCAACTTAGTTTCACGAGCCTCTACTTCGTGTTTATCAATGTGAATAGAGGTATATCGATCATCTTTAACAAGGTCTTCGTTCAATATGATTGCATCTTCATAATTAAACCCCTCGTAAGTCATAAATCCGACCAACAAGTTCTGACCAAGCGCGAGTTCTCCATTTTCAGTCGATGAACTATCAGCCAATGGAGAGCCTGGAGCAACCCTGTCTCCCTTATGAACAATTGGATGCTGATTAATCGAAGTACCCTGGTTTGAACGCACGAATTTGGTTAAGGGGTATTCAACTTCCTTCCCATCTACACCCACAATTTTCACACAATCACTCGTCGATTCCGAGACAATCCCTTCAATTTCGGAGATCACAACTTGACCAGAATCACTCGCTACACGCCATTCCATCCCAGTCCCAACTAGGGGGGCTTGGGGTTGAACCAAGGGAACTGCTTGGCGCTGCATATTGGAACCCATTAAAGCTCGGTTAGCATCATCGTGTTCCAAAAACGGAATCAATGCTGTTGAAATACTAACGATCTGCATTGGAGAAATGTCTAGATACTGAACATCGTCCGGATGAACATACGTATAAGCTTCACTACCACCCTGCCGAACCTCGACGAGTTGTGTCGTGATCTGACTCTTAGCGTCCATTGGAGTGGTCGCCTGACCAATAGTGTTTTCCTCCTCATCATCAGCCGAAAGATAATCAATATCGGCTTCATCGGCAGTCACATACGGCATAACATTCACATCACGAGGACTAAGTGCATTTACCAGAGTTGCAACTGGAATCGTAATAGGCTTTTGACTCTCGGCGATAATCTTCCCGTCTTCGTCCATTATGTCTTCAAGAGGTGTACGACCTTGAATGTCTGGATTAGCGGTAGATATGTCACGACGGATTTTTCTGTAAGGAGTCTCTATAAAGCCGTAAGGGTTTAAGCGCGCATAAGTCGAAAGTGAACCAAGAAGTCCGATATTAGGACCTTCGGGAGTTTCAATCGGACAAATACGACCATAATGAGATGCGTGAACATCACGCACGTCAAAGCCCGCACGCTCTCGGGAAAGTCCACCAGGCCCAAGAGCAGAAAGTCGGCGCTTATGGGTTAGTTCGGCCAAAGGATTAGTTTGATCCATAAACTGAGATAGCTGAGATCCTCCGAAAAATTCACGAACGGCAGCAACTACTGGCCTGATATTGATTAAGGCAGCAGGAGTTGTTGTTGTAGGATCCATCTGTGTAGTCATGCGCTCTTTAACAACCCGTTCCATTCTCAAGAGTCCAAGACGCAATTGATTCTGAATCAATTCTCCGACAGCTCTTACCCGTCGATTACCCAAATGGTCAATATCATCATTCGATGCACGCCCATTGTTTATCGTAATCATTCGTCGAATCAATTCGACTATGTCATTTTTTGTAAGAGTGCGAGTCTTTTCATCAATACTCAATCTTCGATTCAGTTTGTAACGACCGACTCGCCCTAGATCGTATTTACGCTCATTAAAAAATAAATTATTAATCAGCTCACTTGCATTTTCAACGCTAGGGGGTTCGCCTGGTCGTAATCGGCGATAAAACTCAAGAAGAGCCTCGTCAACCGTAGACGCCGCCGTATCTTTCGCCAGGGTGGCTTCCATATAACTATGGACTGGATCGTCATCTACATCGGATACTAATTGACGAATCTCATCATCAGTTGCCCAACCAAGTGCGCGTAGTAAGGTCGAAATAGGAGCCTTACGCTTACGGTCAACCTTTACCGAAAGAAGATCCTTG
>NYZY01000027.1 GCA_002687335.1 Chloroflexota bacterium | reverse complement strand
CGACATTCACATGATGGTCACTGAGCCGGCTCGTTTTGCAAAGCAGTTCGCCGAGGCTGGAGGCGACATATTCACGATTCATGTTGAGGCGTGTGACGATCTCGAAACATCACTAGGGGATACGCGAGTAACAGGTATGATTGCGGCTGTGTCACTAAAACCCGACACACCCACTTCGGTGCTACAACCGTTTATTTCATCAGTCGAAAGAGTACTCGTAATGACAGTCGAGCCGGGATTCGGCGGACAACGTTTCATGGCTGAGATGCTACCGAAAATCACAGAACTGTCAGAAATGGCTCACAGAATCGGGACAGATCTTGAGATTGCCGTTGATGGCGGAATCAAGGCCGACACTGCAAGCGAAGTTATCAATGCCGGCGCAACAACACTAATTTCGGGTACTGGTGTGTTCGATTATCCGACCGGCCTGAAAATGGGAATCGAAGCAATACGAAATGCCGGTACTAACGAACATGTTTAAATGGATCAAGACACCAGTGATGATTCAGGAAAACACTAGCTGTAGAGAAGGTCACAATTAGCGATCAGGCTTGAACTAAAAAAGCCCCTCTCAATCAGAGGAGCTTACGAGACCGCACAAAAAACACTACCCTGATAACAGAGATATACCCTTCTTATCCAAGGTACGCATCTCTCGAGCGGTCAATTTTATTCGATGGCGCTGCCCGTCAACCACAACCCATTTATTTTGCAAATTAGGTTTAGAGATTTTTCGCGTGGCATTCAAAGCATGTGATCGATTGTGACCGAACATTGGCTTTGGGCGGGGCCCTAAACCCAGTTTTGCCCTGATTTGGTCGGAGCTTGGCATAACAATTAGACTCTCGAAATAATTCAGATAAAAAATGTAACGGAACAAGAGATCAAATGGCCCTAAAAGGAATTAATGCCCACCCGAAACTCCGTAGGTTAACGCTAACATGCGTGTCTGTATTGAACAACAGAAATTTACTTACTGAAATACCATTTAGGTTGGTGGCCTTGAACTGCATTCACTCCGAATTTGCCACAGGTAGTCCATCTGATGCCTAAATCAACTGAACCCCTTTTAGACGCAGATGGAGCACTTCTGGTCGAACTCGTGAGCGCAGCTACTCAAGCACTTGAAGTAAATAGAGATACCATCAACGCGTTGAACGTATTCCCCGTACCGGATGGTGATACCGGTACTAACATGCTGCTAACCCTCAAATCGGTGCTGGAGGATTTAAATGGGTATCCATCGAGCTCTGTCGAAGAAATTTCGAAAAAAATGGCCAGTTCTGCACTACTAGGAGCACGTGGCAACTCAGGACTTATATTAGCCCAGTTTTTCAAAGGACTATCGGAAGCCCTAGATGGGGAATCTAAATTGGGTGGCGAGCAGTTCGCCCGGTCCATGCGAATCGCAGCCACAAAATCCTATGGGGTTGTCCCAATTCCGGTTGAAGGCACTATGCTAACTGTCTACCGAGAATGCGCCGAAATCGGAGAAAATTCTTCAGCTCAAAATAAATCTTTGGAAAAAGTTCTTGCTGACGTAGCTGCAGCATCTATTGACTCCGTCAGTAGAACACCCGGCATGCTTCCAGTACTCGCAGAGGCAGAAGTAGTAGATTCTGGAGGATTTGGATTCGCAGTAATGCTAGACGGAGCACTACGATGCCTTCGCGGCGAGGTTCCATTGGCAAGAGTAATCAACGTTCCCGTTCCTGAGAATTCAGACTTCACTGGTTCTCCAAATATCGAGTTCGTCAATGCATCTGAAGAGCTAGATTGGGGCTACTGCACAGTATTTGCAATCAAAGCAGAAAAACTGGATTTAGAAAATATTCGCGATCGGATGGAACTTATCGGACGTTCACCAATTGTCGACGGAATAGGTGGAGTCGCAAAAGTACATGTCCATATGGAGGATCCAGGAAAGGCTTTAAGTGCCGGTCTAGAATACGGAATCCTCTCTAATATCGAAATCGCTAACATGGATAATCAGACTGCGGACTGGGCATCGGATCGCCGGAATAACGATGAAAGCACAGAAGTTGTGTCGTCTGATATTGCTGTGGTAGCCGTTGCTGCAGGGGATGGCCTGAAAAACTTAATGAAAAGTGCCGGTCTAGGGGTGACATCTATCGTTGATGGCGGCGACACAATGAACTCATCTGTGGCAGATTTGCTTACTGCTGTCGAAACAGCTCCCTCCGATCACGTAATACTGCTGCCAAATAACAAAAATATCATCCCAGCCGCCCAACAAATCCCATCACTGACAGACAAAACGGTGAGAGTCGTTCCCACCTGCTCTGTACCAACAGGGATTTCAGCGCTCGTAGCCCTTCGACTCGACCAAAACATTGACGAAAACGCTGAAGCAATGAATGAAATCATAAGTGAAGTTGGAGAAGGGCGTATTTGCAAAGCTACAAAAAACGTCACAATCGATAAGCATGAAATACAAAAAGGCATGACGTTTGGAACATTTAACAACGACATCATTACGGTAGGTCATGATCCATTAATTGTTCTAACTGAGCTAATCCAAACCCAATCTAATCAAGCCGAGATCGTCACGGTATATACAGGAGAGATGGTGAACTCAGAACAACTCAAAGAAACTACCAAGATACTAGACAATAAATTCGACACGATTGATATTGAGGTGGTTTACGGAGGACAGCCGCACTACGACTATCTCATTGCGGTAGAGTAACCTAACCATAAATGTCAGTTGAATCGCTGTACTCTTCCATGCGAACAATGACTGACAAAGTTTCCGGAGAACGCTAATGAGCATCGCAGTTGTCACCGATAGTACGTCCGATCTGCCACCAGACCTCGCAAAAAAGCACAACATCAGCGTCGTTCCTCTTAATGTCCATATCGAGGATAAAACGTTTCTTGACGGCATAACTATCTCAGCTGATGAGATGTACGAACAACTGCCTGATTCCAAAGTAACTCCCACTACGTCTGCCCCATCGGCCGGAACTTTTATGGAGCTTTACAAAAAGCTCGCTGAAACACACGACGAAATAATTTCAATCCATTTATCTTCGAAATTGAGTCTTACACATAATTCTGCAGTGAATGCTGTGTCAGAAATGGACTCAACTAGCACCCGAATTGAAATAGTCGACACTCAACTAGCTTCAATGAGCCTTGGTTGGGTGTCAATACAGGTCGCAAATGCAGTAGCTGCAGGTTCTACATTAGATGAGGCAGTGGAATTAGCAAAAGATCTCAGTAAGCGTGGAGTATTTCTAGGAATGGTCGATACGCTCGAATACCTCGTGAGAGGTGGACGTATAGGTAAAGCCCAAGGATTCGTTGGATCGATATTACGCGTCAAGCCGATTTTGACCATACATGAGGGTGAGGCTCATCCATTAGAGCGAGCCCGTAGTCGCACCAAAGGAATTGCAAGACTCAAATCACTTGTTCAAGAACACGCCCCTCTTGAAAAACTAGCAGTCCTGTATACAACCGATCTATCAGATGCCCAGGCAATTGCTCGAGAAGTATCGAAGTTCGACCCAGACGGAGACACGATAGTAGCGCAACTCGGCCCAGTGGTTGGCAACTATGTCGGTCCTGGAACACTTGGTCTCGCAATGATCAAGGCTAAGCCCAGCTGATGCAGGGCAGTGGAAGTTATTCAAGACAGACATCGTCGGATCACGCGACAAAATCTCTCAAAAACGTTCTAAATTTAGAACGAAAACTTGAATTTACTGATCGTGCGGTGATGGGTGGACTTGATCGCTTCATCAGCCATATAGCTACACAGCTAGGATGGATTCGCGATGTTGAGCCTTTGAAAGGTACCAACTACGCAGCTCTCTCGCCGGGACAAAGACACCGATGGGCCTCTGCGATTTTAGGTCAGCTTGGCAGTACGAATTCGGCCCAACGCATAAGCAAAAAGCCTAAATCAAAAACTACATCAAATCCTCGACGCCAACCCTCTAAAACTAGAGCGAAGTACGACCTTAATACTCCGCTATCTAATCTGATTTTCATCCATAAAACTACGCGTTCAAAATTAACTCGCTTAGGAGTCAGAAATCTTCGAGATCTATTGCGACTATTTCCAAATCGACACGTCGACTATTCAAAAGTGACAAAAATTCAAGATGCAATTCACGGTGAGATGACCACCGTAGTTGGACGAGTTATTCGATCTGAGGTCGCAAAAATCGGGCCAGCTCCAGGTGCTGCAAAAATCACAATAAACGATGGTACCGAGCTTCTTGAGGCCACGTTTTTCAGGCAAGCGTATCTTACGCACAAAATCAAACAGGGTAGTTTGATCACACTCAGCGGAGAGATCGGATCATTCAACAACCGTTTGCAAATGCAAAATCCGGAACATGAACAACTTGATGACGAGAATTCACACGATTCTCAGAAGAACAACTTACAGCTAACACATGCCGGCATACTACTGCCTGTTTACCCTTCAACCGACGGGCTTGCCCAGCGATCTCTTCGCTCTGCGACGCGAAAATCTTTAGACGTCGGGTTACCANTACTTGATGAGTTTTTAANCCAAGACATTAAAAACCGCCATTCTTTGGNGGATTTAAGCGAAGCATATGAGTCAATCCACTACCCAAAATCAATAAANGATCAACTTCAAGCNCGTAGACGATTGGCTTTCGATGAGCTTTTTATGTATCAGTTGGCAGCACTGAAAANGAGNTGGGANTGGANAGACCGNCAAAGTGGAATACTGATAGACCGTGATAAAGGACAAAGAGTTGTCGCCTCATTCTTAAATTCCCTTGAATTTCATCTGACAATTGATCAGAAAGAGTCTTTGAATGCCCTATTAAAAGACATGGCATCCGGTGCCCCAATGGGACGATTATTGCAAGGTGAGGTCGGAAGCGGTAAAACGGTTGTAGCTTTGTGCGCTCTTCTAGCCGTAAGCTCAGCCGGCTACCAAGGTGCCTTTATGGCACCAACGGAAGTGCTTGCTGAGCAGCATTTCCTTAGTATCGCAAATCAACTCAACGCGGAATCAGTATCTAACGAGCCCAAAGATACCGTACGACAAGCGATCCTGCCATCAAGCACTAATCACCGCATCAACATCGTATTACTCACGGGTAGTCTACAAGCATCAGTCAAATCACGAATTCAGCAGATGATTGCCGATGGTGAGGCTGATCTCATCATCGGAACCCATGCCCTACTACAGGACCAAGTGATGATTCCGCGACTGGGTCTCGCTGTCGTAGATGAACAGCACAGATTTGGCGTTGAACAACGAGGGGCATTAACTCAGCAGACACCACGTCCACACCTGTTAGGCATGTCCGCTACACCTATACCTCGAACGTTATCTCTAACAATCTACGGTGACCTAGACATTACAACGTTAAAAATTCTTCCTGAAGGGCGCCAACCTATCACAACCAGCCTAGCAACGAACGAGGTCGCAAAAAATCATGCCTACGAATTAGTACGCCAACAGATAGCTCATGGCAAACAGGCTTTTGTCGTCTGTCCATTAATCGAACCATCTGATTCAATCGAATCCGCTTCAGCGTTAGAGGAACTAAAAACCCTTCAACAGGGTGAATTCAAGAATCTACGCGTTGGACTATTGCATGGACGAATGAAGCTTGCCGAGAAGCAAGATGTGATGGAACGTGTCAGGAACAAGCAAATCGACGTTCTGGTAGCTACGCCAGTTATTGAAGTCGGTATGGATATCCCCAATGCAACAGTGATGATCATAATGAGTGCTAATCGATTCGGCCTCGCCCAACTTCACCAATTGAGAGGAAGAGTCGGAAGAGGTAAAGATGAAAGTTACTGCATTTTGATGGCAAATTCCAAAGATGATCTAGCAAACGAGCGGATTGAGGCAATGGTTAAGTACTCCGACGGTTTCGTATTGGCGGAAGAGGACTTAAGGATCCGTGGCCCCGGGGATTTCATGGGAACACGCCAAAGTGGTTGGGACGAACTAAAAATTGCAACGATCGATGATGTTGATTTACTACGAGTCGCTCGTAAAGAAGCCACTAATCTAATGGCAGACAAAACCCTAGATACCCTTAATGCAAATCCCAAGCTTTTATCTGAATTGACAAGGGTAACTTCCGAACACGTCACAGAGTTTTCCTAAACATAATCTTTCGAATTGAGGACAGGCAATGAGTCCATCAAAAATATTAGTTACCGGAATGAGCGGCCTCATAGGGGGGCTTGCAGGTCGTCAACTTGCAAAGACCTACCAAGTCAGCGCATTAGGACGCACTAAAGTCGAAGGATTTCCAACAACTGTTACAGATATTGGAGACGGGATTGACAATATTCTTCCTGCACTTCAAGGCGTGGATACTGTAGTTCACATGGCAGCTTCGCGCGGGAATGTCTCTCCAGAGATACACATCAAAGCAAATATAACCGGTGTCTATAATCTATTTGAAGCTTCTAGACTGGCAGGAGTAAAGCGAATTATTGCCGCAAGCAGTGGAGCTGTAGTTGCCGGTTTTGAGCAAATAGAACCCTACAAATCAATAATTCATGACCCAGATTTCAAAATACCATCCCCACGACCTCTGATCACAACTGAGGATCCAGTCCGACCAGTTGGATTCTATACCGTGTCGAAAATGTTCACCGAGAACTTAGCATGGATGTATTCAGAACAGTATGGAATGTCGATAATCTGTGTTCGTATCGGTAAAGTAGAGGTGAATGACATTCCCTTAAATACGCGGAATGCTGCGGTATGGTGCAGCCATCGGGATATCATCCAAATGATCGATAAAGCTGTCCATGCACCAAATGATCTGAAATACGCTGTAGTTTTCGCTTGTTCAGACAACCCTACGAGATGGCGCGATATCGAACACGCTAAAGATGTACTGGGATTTGTGCCAGAAGACAGTGCAGTGAATCACGGATTCTAGGAGAACTAGATGAATACAGGACCTAAGGGTCCAGAACAACTAATTGAAACGCACACTCCACAAGGTGTGAGTGAGCGTTTGAAAAAAGGGACGCCTCAAAGCTATCTCAAAGACATGGTATATGGGGGCATTGACGGTACCATTACCACCTTCGCCATTGTATCGGGAGTGGTGGGCGCAGACCTAGCATCAGGAATTGTCGTAATTCTAGGTCTGGCAAACCTGATTGCAGATGGTTTCTCTATGGCTGTAAGCAATTTTTTAGGTACTCGCGCCGAACAACAATTCATCCAGATGGTGCGAACCGATGAAGAAAGAGAAATCGAGCTAATACCCGAAGGTGAGCGAGAAGAGATAAGACAGATTTACGCCCGCAAGGGATTTGAGGGTGAACTATTAGAGCAGGTCGTAGAAGTAATCACCTCAGACAAGAAAGTCTGGGTTGACACAATGCTCCAAGAGGAACACAGCCTATCACTCGAAGGTCCTGATCCTAAAAGATCTGCATGGCTAACGTTTCTGGCATTCCTCATTGCAGGATTCGTTCCCGTAACACCATTCATCATTAACCTATTGATTGACAACGGGATGCCCAACCCATTTCTCTGGAGTGCAATTGCCACAGCGATTACCTTTTTCGCAATTGGTATATTCAAAGCCAAGGTAGTTAGCGCTAAAAAGATACGATCTGGGATAGAAACAGTAGCCATAGGCGGAATGGCTGCAACGATGGCTTATGGAATCGGCTGGCTCCTTCGAGGTGTCGCAGACAACATCTAAACCAAAATGACGCATAAGCTAGGATAAAAAGATTAAATAAATGCCTAAAACTCCCCCTATAAATTTCAAGCCCGCTCCCAATTTAGGTCGAGAACTTAAAGGACTAGTGATCATCAACACTGGGAACGGTAAAGGCAAAAGCACCGCTGGATTCGGAACCATGTTCAGGGCATGGGGGCGCGGTATGAACACATGCGCTATCCAATTCATCAAAAGCGAAAAATCCCAATACGGTGAACAATTGGCGGCTGAAAAAATAGGTATAGAAATAATCGCGTCGGGTCGGGGTTTTACCTGGACCTCTAAGGACCTATCGGAAGACGAATCAAGAGCAAAAAATGGCTGGCGCATAGCGAAGGAAAAAATTGAATCTAACGAATACGATTTAATACTGCTCGATGAAATTACATACCCAATATCGTTCGGGTGGGTAGATCTTCACGAAGTTATTAGCACGTTAAAAGACAAACCCGAAATGCTACATGTGATACTCACTGGACGTGATGCAGAACCTGGCCTGATACAAGCAGCAGACCTAGTCACTGAAATGACTGAAGTCAAACACCCATATAGTGATCAGGGAATACCAGCCCAAAAAGGCATTGAATTCTAATTTCACTGACAAATATTTACATAAAAAATATCCAGGAGATCCGAACCATGAACGGAAAAAAGATTCTCATTACAGGAATGAGCGGGTTAATTGGAGGAATTGTTGGCCGACACCTCGATTCACTTGGTTATGAAATAAGGGCACTAAACCGTAGCCAAGTCGAAGGATTCGACACAGTGCAGGCAGATATCACAGACCTTGATGCTATCGGTCCCGCTTTCGAAAATATCGATACTGTCATCCACCTCGCTGCCTATCTGGGTGACGACGACTTAGCGCAGATCAATATCAACATAACAGGTACCTACAACATATTCGAAGCTGCAAAAAACGCCGGTGTAAAGAGAGTAATTTTTGGTTCTTCGGGAGCCACAATGATGGCAGCTGAAAGACACGAACCGTTTAAAACAATGGTCGAAGGACGTATTGAGGATATCTCTAAACCACGTCCGATGATGAACCACCTGAGCCCACCACACCCCGACCGCATGTACGGTGTAGCTAAAATCGCTGGAGAGGCAATGGCGAGACTTTTCGCAGAGCATCACGG
>NYZY01000026.1 GCA_002687335.1 Chloroflexota bacterium | reverse complement strand
AGTTCATATATGTAACTGCACTCTAATAAAAATGAAAACAGGTAGTTTATTTGCGTAACCAGTCGCCAATTATACGAGGGACTTGAGTTCCAACAAAGCCCCAAAAAAATAAGTTGGTTATTTTCTCCAATAGCACGTGCCTAGGAAAAAATTACCGGTAAATAAACAAATGGGGTGTTTTCAATATGCAGATGTTACGTTTTCTGAAATGTAATCAAAATTGATATCTTCGCCTAATCCAGGACGAGTAGGCATTGGGATGTTTCCGTCCTCATCCATAGGATCGATAATGCTGTTCAAATGATTTGGAATTTCCTCATAATCAATAAATGGATGCAATAAGCCCCGCTCATACCAACGAGCATTTGAAATTGCTCCCAACACTGCGAGGTTACCCGCTCCACCACCATGAATTTCACAATCCATGTTAAATGACTCCGCTAGATGGGCAATTTTCATGCTCGGTCCAATACCACCTACATCAGCAACTCCAACTCGAGATATATCACATGCCTTAGACGCTATCCATTCTGCCCGCGTATGAAACTTCCCATAGGCATATTCAGGACCAATAATCGGGATATCGAGATTTTCAGCCAACCAACGATAAGATTCCGTTGAATGCTCGTCCATCGGCTCCTCGTACCAGTAATAACCAAGATCCTGGATGCCCCGTCCCAATTCAAGCGCGTCGGTACGCGAATACCAATGGTTTGCATCAAGCATTAATGGAAAATCTGGTCCAACCGCCTCTCGAACGGCCGCGCATGCCTGAATATCCATCTTCACGCTCGGCGCCCATGAAACCGGAGGCATCCACGTGTGAAGTTTAATAGCTTTATAACCTCTGTTAACCATCCATTCAGCGAAATTCCCATAATCGCCTGGAGTAGCGAGTCCACCTGACATCTCATCGCCACACATAGTCGAACCATACGCTGGTACCTTCTCTCTGTACCCGCCTAATAATTTCCAAACCGGAACATTGAGTGAACGCCCGGCAAGGTCCCATAAAGCCATTTCGGCAACTGCCATCGTACGATCCGTGAGACTAGCTCCGCTACCTCTTTGCCACTTCGCAAGGTTGATCCAAAGCTTCTCACGATCCATTGGATCTTGATCGATAAAGACTTTTTTGACGAAATTATCAATCACGTAAGGTCGTAATGACTCAGGCGAACCAAATGCATAGCCTGAATGTCCATCGTCTGCTGTGATCGTGAGCATTGCTTCTTCCGAATCATGCTCAGGTCCAGGGTGGGTGTGACCATCCGTGTCATTAACTTTTTTCGACTTTATATTAAAAACCGTCACAGAAATTTTTTTGATTTTCATCATTACCAACTCCCTCTAATCGAAATTAAACCGAATAGCTAGGACTACGCCAGAAATGGTCTGAGTCTCCATCCTGCACGTTATGCGACCAATCCCTAGAAAACCTGACGCAGGCGGTATTACACCAAACAACTGATCTATCACTCACCAATAACTAAAAGCATTCACCAAAGCCGCCGATTAGGCAATTAATCAACTCCAGGCTTCTGTAACGGGATCAGGGACGCCATCCCATCGACTGGGACCCTGTGCTCGCATCACAGCAATCCTTTTGACAACTTCTGGATTCCCGAGACCATGCAATGGTTTACCTGTAAGAATGTTCACAGCATTCTCCCCCCAGCGAGTTGCGCCAGCAATTCCACTGATGTCCGATGTTCCCGCAACATGGGGGGTGATTGTTAAATTATCTAATTTCAGCAAAGGACTTTCAGCATCTAATGGTTCGATTTCGGACACATCGATTCCTGCCGCTATAATCTCGCCTGTTTGAAGTGCTTCCTGTAAACCTGCCTCATCCACGATAGGACCTCTAGCGCAGTTTATGAATATCGCCGAAGGCTTCATCTTTCTAAACGCATTAATATCAAATATATGATTTGTCTCAACCGTAGCTGGAGAGTGAACGGTCAGATAGTCAGACTCTGTTAGCAAAGTCTCAAAATCCACCAACTGAACACCAACGAGATCAGCTGTGGTCTGAGGTACATACGGATCATACGCAATGATCTTTTCGGGTCCGAACCCTCTTACCCTGGTGGCAAATCCTTTTCCGATACTTCCAAGCCCGAATATACCAACCGTATTCCCCGCTACACGGCGTAACTGACTGCGCAAGGTATTGATTTCTTTTGGACGATCCGACCAAGCTCCTGCCTTGAGCGCGGAATGTTGTTCAGAAATTTTTCGCGTTATTGACAGCAACATCGCCATAGCATGATCTGCCACTTCACTTGTGTTAATGCCAGGGGTGTTGGTAGCACAGATCCCCAGTTCGGTAGCTGCCTCTAGATCAATGGAATCGACTCCCACCCCGGAACGGCCGACCATCTTCAGTTTCGGTAAGGATTCAAGCACTTTGCGAGTCGTATGAGGCACGGTCCCTACCAACAAAACATCAGCTTCGTCTGCAGCTTTAATCACCTCATTTTCGGTCACTGAGGGCACATATTCAACTTCAATTCCCGCTTTCTGAATCACCTCTAATGTCAGATCGCTAGGAGGGCGGTTGTACATTGTGATCACAACTTTAAAAGACACTCGGAACCTCCATAGATTGCTAACGTCACTCTTACGCAAGCAGGTTACCGCAGTTAGATAAACAGTGGAGGTGATAAAAGTGTTGAAGATCACCTGTATAAGGCACACAATGCTTCTGCCCGTATACAGGCAAGCTAAGCAAAAATTAAAACTGGTATTAGGAAATGAACTCAAACATCGACTCGCTTCCGCTCATTGAACCCGGCCATCTTATGCTGAACATCCCAGTACCGATGCGTGATGGAATAAATCTCTCTGCGGACATATGGTTACCGCCATCATCTCGAGGTAGCGGTCCATGGCCAGCATTGCTATTAAGGACAATTTACGACAACCAGGAAGCTCGTTACATCGGATGGGCTAGAGAATTCACAAATCGCGGTTATGCCGTAATCATGCAAGATTGCCGGGGGCGCGGTGATTCTGATGGAGATTGGATTCCATACGTATGCGAGCTATACGATGGTTACGATACCCATCAATGGATCGGAGAACAGGATTGGTGCGATGGCAATCTCGGGACATTCGGTCTTTCTTATCCAGGATTCACTCAAACACTCCCAGCGACACTACGCTCAAAGTATTTAAAAGCCGTAGCACCAATTGCATCTCAGCAGGATAACTACGGACATCACAGGGTCAACGGTGTCATCCATCACAATGTAGCCTTTGCATTCCTCAATATGCTGGGTCGCTCAATGCAATATGAATCTTTGAAACACTTCGATCAAGATACGTTTTTTTTCGAATTACCTATCGATACGGCGATGGAAAAAGTGTCAAACACCCACCCCTACTACAAGGGCGTTATGGAACACGAACAATATGACGAATGGTGGTCAAGTTATAGTCTCCGAGATAAATACCCCGAAATGGCGATCCCGTCATTGTTCATAACAGGGTGGTTTGATTCATTATCCAACGAAAACTTCAAGCTATTCAATGGCTGGACTAAAAAAGCCAAAACCGAGGACGCTCGTTCCAAAACCAAATTGATAATTGGACCTTGGAGTCATCAAATTGCCCCCTGGGGCAGAGTCCCGATGGGTAAAAATGGCGAATACGCTGATCGCACCTTTGGCAAACAAGCGCTATCGGATGTTATTGAGATGCATATGCATTGGTACGACCAACGGTTGAAAGGCATCGACACCGGCGTAGACGAGGAGGCTCCAATAAAGCTTTTCGTCATGGGAAAGAACACCTGGCGCGATGAATATGAATGGCCTCTAGAGCGCACCGAATGGACCAAATTCTATCTCTCGAGTGCAGGTAACGCCGTTGATGGTGGTGGTGGCCTGCACCCAGAAATCAAAACTAGCGATCAAACCAGCGATAGTTTTATTTACGATCCGGGCGATCCAGTGCCATCACTTGGATCACAATACCAAACATATGATTTTTGTGGTCCACATGATCGTTCTCATATCCAGCGCCGCCCCGATGTCTTGACATTTACAACCGATGTTCTAACCGAGGACATGGAAATTACAGGTCCAATTTCAGCTACGATCTGGGCATCATCAGATGCGAAAGATACGGATTTCACAGCTACATTAACTGACCTCGAGCCGGATGGAAAAGCGATTGCTTTGTGCGAGGGAATCGTAAGAGCAAGATTCCGCAACGGCACGGAAAACCCTCAAATGATGGTACCAGGCGAAATCTACAAATTCGAAATTGATATGTGGAATACATCCAACAGTTTTATCAAAGGGCATCGTATAAGAATCGAAGTTTCAAGCTCAAACTTCCCGCGTTATAACAGAAACCTTAACAGTGGGAATCCCATAGCCAGTGACATCGATATCACTCTTGCAAACCAGACCGTGTATCACGGCATTCAATACCCTTCATATATCAACCTACCCGTGATACCAAAGAGATAAAACATGCCAACTTCACAACAGTCCTCCCAACCTACATATGGAGTCCACCTATTACGCGATGTGATGATTCCGATGCGGGACGGCGTTCGACTAGCGACTGATATTTACGTGCCCTGCCACGGAGACGGGACAGTTGTGGATGGCAAAGAAAAAGTACCCGCTCTTCTCGTCCGTACTTCCTACGATAAAACGGCTCCCGAATGGGATGACGTTTTCCCTTACTACGTAAGACGAGGCTATGCGTTTGTAATACAAGATCTACGATCACGATTTCGTAGTGAAGGTGACGGCTCCTACTTCCACACAGTAAACCCATGGGAAGGTGATGATGGATTCGACACCGTTGAGTGGCTGGCCACTCAAGATTGGTGTACGGGCAAAATAGGCACATTAGGGTCCTCTCATCGTGCAATAACTCAAACCCAACTCGCACTTCGTAAACCCCCACATCTAAGTGCGATGTGGGTAGAAGCTGGTCCAACCAATATCTACAGACATGAAGCACGGGAAGGCGGGGCAATGTCTTTCCAGATGTTTGGAGCCATACACCTACACGCTCTCGATTGTCACGAAATTGGGAATGATGCCAATAAAGCCAGGCTTATCCTCGACGCTATGCAAAATATGGGGGATTGGCTGAACAAATTTCCAATTAAACCTGGTGAAACTGCGCTAAAGGTAGCACCAAGTTTGGAAAAAACCGCTTTGGATTACTACTATCGCGGTGATTACGATGAATGGTGGAATCAAGAATGCTGTAACCAAGAACCTTATTTCAACCAACACGCTGATGTGCCAATGGTCATTGCATGCGGTTTTTACGATAATTTCGTCGGAGCCAGTGCCAATTACTACATCGAAATGAACCAGCGCAATGAATCCCCCACTAGTTTGATTCTCGGCGCCTGGTGCCACGGTGGTATGCGAGCGACCGGTTCTGCTCACGGTGATGTAGATACCGGCAAAGAAAGCGTTTGGGGTAACGAGATATACAACCCCGAAAGGCTAGCTTTTTTTGACCAGCATTTAAAGGGGTTACCCAAACGTGAGAATGAATCACCGGTTCGTCTTTACGTGATGGGTACCGGTGACGGCACAAAGACAAAGCTTGGAAATCTGAATCATGGTGGTTTCTGGCGAGACGAGGCCGAATGGCCAATTCAGCGAACCCAGTATCAGACACTATTCATGCACGAAGATGGTTCCCTTGATTCCTTCGAATCAATGGAACCCGACAGTTCACTCACATACACCTTCGATCCTGATGATCCCGTACCTACTATCGGAGGCCAGCTAGTCGGAATGTTTGAAATTATCCCTCCAGAAGAAGGAGGCTTTGATACGAATAACGTACCTGCTTTTATGGATCAATGGACCCACGCAAGAAACAATTTAAGAGAGGTGGTAGCTGCTGGCGGATGGCATCAAAAAGAAGGACCCCAATGGAGCAACGCTAAAAAACCGTATAAATTATTGAAAGAACGACCTGATGTATTGGCGTTCGAAACGGATCCACTCGAAGACAACGTCGAAGTTACCGGAGAAGTGATAACCAAGCTGTGGATTTCATCCACGGCGGTCGATACAGATTTCACGGTAAAGCTGATCGACGTGTATCCATCAAGTGAAGACTACCCAGAAGGCTACCATCTCAATCTGGTAGACACGATTAGACGGGCACGCTACCGCGACTCCTGGACTGATCCAGAATTTTTAACCCCAGGGCAACCTGTTGAAATTTCAATCGCATTGTGGCCAACCGCAAATGTATTCAAAATAGGACATCGCATTCGCATCGATGTATCCAGTTCAAACTTCCCACGCTTCGACGTAAATCCAAATACAGGCGATGAGGTAGGACGACATACGAAAATGGTCAAGGCCATCAACACCGTTCATACAAGTTCAAAGTTTGCATCGAGGGTCATCATCCCGATCATCCCATCTGAAGACTAAGTAGCCGGTTTATCGTAAGTAACATCGAAAATCTCAAATATACAAATGTTTCGGAAAACTTAAACTGACGTTTTATTAAACCAAACGCTCAATCGGGGCTGGTTATAGGAATGCGTCCCACTCTCGTGGAGTTTCAGTCAAAACTTCACAGCCATCTTCAGTTACAACAGTAGTATCTTCGATATTTATGCTTCCCACACCTTGAACGCGCATTGTCGGCTCAACAACGACAATCATCCCTGGTTCGAGTGGTCTGTCATATCCTTCAACAAGGAATGGAGGTTCATGCGCTATTCTTCCTAATGAGTGGCCAGCCTGAGGAGTTAGTGACTCATAGCCTTCATCGTCAAAAATCTGCATTGTCAGCTTATAAAGGTCAGAAGGTAAAACCCCTGGCCGAACGGCTTCTCTAAGTTCTTTATTCATGCGCAATATTGCCGCATGTGCCCACTTCGCTTTATCGGTAAGTTCACCGTCCCAAGCAAGCGAACGAGACTGATCGGATACGTATCCATCCCACCAGCCACTGGCATCTATTCTGAGAATGTCTCCACGCTTCAATCTCTCATCAGTGGGGCCAGCGAACCTCGCGCCTTTTGGGCCAAAACCAACGTCGGTCCACAGGTGCCGAGAAGCTCTTTGTGCAAATGCGATACCAAGATATCGCTCTAAATCCCATTCAGTCATACCTTCGTAAGCGAACTCTTCGTAAATGGAATTTACAACTTCACTGGTTATCTTCGATGCCTTTCGGATCCGATTAATTTCTTCCTCTGATTTGATGATTCTAAGTTCCCAGAGTATCGGTTCAGCATCTACCAGAGTAGCCATAGGCAAGAATTCACGCAGACTTTCCACAAACTGCATCTCTATATGTCGCCATTCAACCCCAATTCTTCCCTTATCAAGACCCTTTTCACGTAATACCTGAGCCACTCTAGCAACTGGATTATCGGCCGAATCCATTTGGTCATCTGAACCATCAACAAAAAACACTGGACCCCAGTAACGAATGTCTTCAATCCACATACCATAGTTTTCCGGATACCCGGTTTGAGTCGATGGCGCTACATAGAAAGGTCCAATTTTTTGATCGCGTGGAAGACCAACAAAGGAAGCAGCATAATTTTCGCCATCTTCTGTCAAAAAATTTTCTTTATCGAACCACCGCATCCATTCAACGTCGGTTAGATATTCAACATTTGGCTTCGTTCCCGCCAAAATCACATCAATGTCACGAGCGTGCATTTCAGCAGACAATTTCTCATAATCAAAAAGTCTCATAGAGTTCACTTTCGGACACTGGAGAGACAATTACAAACAATTCGTTGGGCCAAGCCGAAGACATAACCAGCAAAGCTTCAAAGATTTACGAACTATTCTTCGTTAGATTGCCGAGAAGCTATAACCTTGTTGGCCTCTTGCGCTGGCAACGGCTCATAGTGGTCCATTATCGCCGTAAAGTCTCCGCGAGCATTGGTCAAAGATCGTAGATCAGCCGCGTAACGCTGCATTGTTGAAGCTGGAGCTTCCGCAATTATCTCTGTTACTCCGTTACCTTTGGAATCCATTCCACCTATCTGAGCACGTCGCGTACTAAGATCGCTCATAACATCGCCTGCACAATCTTCCGGAGTAAGAATCCTCAACTTCATCACTGGTTCGAGTAGGGTTGGTCGTGCTTCACGAACAGCTTGACGAAACCCCATGCTCGCGGCAATCTCAAATGCCATACCAGATGAATCGACAGAGTGAGAAGATCCATCTGTAAGCATGACGGCAACATCTACGACAGGGAATCCTGCGACCACACCGCTGCTAGCCGCATTACGAACGCCTTTCTCAACAGCCGGAATGTAATCCTTGGGAACATTACCTCCTACAACCTTGGAATCAAACGTTATTCCCTTGCCTGTTTCTCCAGGAGAAATATCTAGAACTACATGGCCATATTGCCCATGGCCACCAGATTGTTTTTTGTGCTTATAAGAAACGGATGTCTGTCCTCCAACGGTTTCCCTATATGCGATGTTCGGCAGTGCAGTATCGAGATTAACTTCAAATTTACGCGCTATTCGCTCGATCGCTAGGTCCACGTGAATATCACCAAGCCCATGAAGAACGGTCTCCGAAGTATCGGTGTTTCGTTCCAATTCAAGTGTCGGATCTTCTTCAATAATTCTTGACAAAGAATCGGCCATTTTATCGAGATCAGATTGGCCTCTCGGTGAAACCGCAAGTGCGAACACAGGTGACGGAAGATCTACTCCACCAAGTTTAATTTCATTTGCTTTGTCACATAAAGTATCGAATGTCTTTGTATGGTTGAGTCTTGAGATAACCCCAATATCACCACGTATAACCGCGTCAACGCCGGATGTTTCTTTGCCAGCAGCTGAATAAACTTGTCCGACTCGTTCATTCTCACCTCTGTTGGCATTCCATAGTTGAGCGTTTGAATCGAGCGTCGCACCGTAAACTCGAAAATAAGAAAGCTTACCCACAAATGGATCTGCCGAAGTTTTAAATATTAGATTTGCCTGCGCTCCTTCTGGAACGCTAGGAGACTCCACTTCGTCAGGCGATGGGAAAATAGTAGTAATTGCATCAAGCAGTTCACCGGTTCCGATGTTATTCAATGCAGACGCTGCAAAAATTGGAATAATGCTACGACTCACCATACCGGATTTAATACCTGCATTAAGTTCATCATCGCTCAACGACTCGTCATCCAGATATTTCATCATCAATTCATCGTCAGATTCTGCGATCGTTTCTATCGTCGACTCTGAAAGTTCACCGATTAACACACTTCCAAACGATTCACCATCCCCATCCACACTGTGGACGGGTACACAATGCCTCCCCCATGACTCGATAATTTCGTCGCATGCCTCCTCAAACGATGAATTCTCTCTGTCGAGCTTGTTTACAACAATTGCAGTTGGGATTCCCAGATCTTCGGCGTAGCTCCAAGCCTGTTGAGCGCCAATTTCAATTCCCGCCGCAGCCGAAACAACTATGAGCACAGCATCAGCAACTCGAAGTCCTGAGAGCATATCTCCGCGAAAATCGGCATATCCAGGAGTGTCTATGACATTGATTTTGTAGTCTTTCCATCGACATGGGAGCACGGCAAGCTGGATACTTGAAACTCGTCGTTGTTCTTCAGGTTCATAATCGGAAAGACTTGTCTGGTCATCAACCTTACCCTGGCGATTCGTCCCGCCAGAAGTAAAGAACAGCGCATCAGCCAGTGAAGTTTTGCCTGCTCCACTGTGGGCCACAAAGGCAACATTTCGTATTTGACTCGTGCTCAAATCAGCCATCTAGTTTGCCTCCAAACATCTGAGGTGAACTGGGCGAATCCCACCTCAGCTTACTAAGTCTGGTTCATAATCTGGCCGATATTAGCATTAGATCGCACGAATTGATATCAAAGCATCTGAGAATAGGACTATTCATCAAGCCTAAATTTAAATTTTTTATACCTTGGAAGTGTCTCAGAGAAAATTTGCATCTCAACCTGACTCAGAGTTACTCTGAATCAAAATAAATAAAGCGAAATAATGGTTTTATTGTTTTAAACGCCTCCAAATAACCGACACTATCCTATAAACCTATAAAACTGCCAATTATGACTACATCAAATGATGAAAAGACACCGTTCTTTAGCTTCCCCCACCCGATGAACTCGAGCGTCGCACGAGTGGTGGCGGGAGGAGTAGTGATCATGTCTGTGGCGACGATCTTACTCGATCAACCATTAATCACTTTATTGATCTTGTATGGATTCATTGCCCGTCTTGCCGCAGGACCCCGTATAAGCCCAATGGCGATTTTAGTCACAAAGGTAATAGTACCCACATTAAAATTACCTTATCGACCGGTTGCCGGACCCCCAAAACGCTTTTCAGCAGGTCTCGGAGTCGCATTCAGTGCTACGGCAGCTATCCTTTCATTGGCTTTCGGACTGAACGGTGCAGCCTATGGTGTGCTTGGTGGATTGATATTTGCCGCTGGATTAGAAAGTATCTTTGGCATATGCATAGGTTGTTACATTTTCGGATTACTAATCAAGTCAGGAATAATCCCAGAAAGTGTTTGCAAGGAGTGCGCCAATTTCGAGTTGCGTGTGAAACGTATGGCAGCCCAAGGTCTACGTCCCGACGGGACTCCACTCAGCGACTAAAATCAGCCCTATGCTTCCGTCTGTGAGCGACGGGAATAGACGCGTTAGGCTTCGCCTCTGGACTTGTACTCTTCAAACAGCTTCTTTGTATTTTGGTTGAAGGGGTAATACTTACCTGGAGACCCTGGGTTTTTGCGAAGTTCTAGTTTAATCACGCGTTCAATCTTTTCGCGTTCAGCAGCGATCTCTAAAACCCGTTCACACATAATTGAGGGAACAACAACAACACCGTCCTCATCACCAACAATTACATCCCCAGGTCGAACAACCACACCACCACATGAAATAACTTCGTTTACACCCCATGGCTGCATGACCGCAGGGCCTTGTTTAGCGGTGGAGGAATAGGCAAAAACTGGAAAGCCGTAATCCTTAAGTTCAGTCGTGTCTCTTACCGATCCATCAGTAACAAGTCCACCAGCCTTCAACTGTGCAAGCCGGTAAAATTTGATGTCACCTCCAACCGACTCCCATGGTCCAACTGAAGAAGCGACTAAAACCTCATTAGGTCCACACAACTCAAAAGCTACATATTCAGGAGACTCTTCGGCACTGGGTTTATCGGTCAAAATATCCGGTCGGTGAGGAACAAAGCGGAGTGTTACTGCCCTACCAACCATCTTCTGGCCGGGAAAAATCGACCGCGCTCCGTGAATCATGGACTGAGGCCAATTATCGACCCATAAGCCGTCAATCAGGGTCTGTGTAGGAAGCTCCCCTAGTTTGACAAGTGTCTCATCCGATACCGCATACTCTGTAGACATTTTCATCCCCGAATATCACGAATGTTGATTAAGAGCCATGTTTAAATCGATCAAGAACTGTCACGAGGGTAGCGCTTGATGGAACGGGAATGCCTGCCTCATGACCAATTTTTACAACGGATCCCAGAATGTCATCAAGCTCTAGCGGTTTGCCAACCGTGAGATCATACTGAAGAGAAGCTTGGAATTCCGCTGCTTCTGCAATGGCTGTTTCCATTTTCGATTCAACACATCGAGGCGGGAACGTGATTCCCTGAGATTGTCCAACAGCAACAATTTCCTCCATCGTGCTGCGTATAGCATGTTCACCATTAGGACTCGCTAAAATCTCGGGAAGCGATGCTCGTGAGGCAGCCATTATTGTCCCAATAGCACCTACCATCACCATCTTGTTCCACAGGGCATCAAGCATGTTGCTGCTAACCACAGCTTGAATCCCCTTTCGGTCTAGTAAATTGAAGATCGCCTTAGTTCTCTCACTATTGGAGCCATCCTTCTCACCAAATTCAATCCTAGCCGTGGATCCACTTTGGTGAATATGACCGTCGCCAGCAATACCTGACTCGATATAGGTGGCTCCCTGCAAGACATGATCCCATCCGTAATATTCGGCGATTATAGATCCACTTGTAACCCCATTTTGAATAGTCAAGATACTTGTAGAAGGACCAATCATTCCTTTGATTGCAGGTAAGGCTTCGGCGTTAGAATAAAGTTTCGTGCAATATAAAACCAAATCAACAATACCAATACTCCAAGGGTCATCGGTGACAGTAACATTGACATTGAAACTCCCCCAGTGGCTGTCAACATTAAGCCCATTCTTGGCTATCGCATCCCCATGTGCCCCTCGAGCTATAAGGACAACGTCCTCTCCTTGATGTGCCAGTACACCACCGAAGTATCCCCCGACAGCTCCGGCACCCATTACCGCTATACGCATTGTCGCCACCTAGTGATTTTGAAAAGTTAAATTTTTTATTTCGCGCTCAACATTATCCGAATATTTCGACTGTTGCTGAAAGCCATAGGATGACTTCTAAACAAATAATTATCAATTACTTGTTCGGTGAAAAACATTGTCAACAATATACCGCTGACTTTCATGAAAGAAAGAAACCCCGAATTGACTGCTAAAATCGTAAGCCTATTCAATCAAGGATTTAACAAATTTGTCTCACCCTACTCGCATTAGATCAGGCAATCGTTCAACAACTGAACAACGACCCGTAAAAATCACGTCTGGCTATGTGCCCGATGCAGAAGGGTCGGCCCTAGTGGAAACTGGAAATACGGTGGTGATGTGCGCGGCCACAGTAGAGTCAAAAGTTCCGCCTTGGATGCGCGGCAAAGGTACCGGATGGGTTACTGCTGAGTATTCAATGCTTCCACGCTCAACCCCAGAACGAGTGCGCAGGGAACGAGGAAAAATTGGCGGTCGAACTCAAGAGATTCAAAGACTCATTGGACGCTCACTACGCTCAGTAACCGACCTGACAGCACTGGGTGAGATATCCATACTTTTAGACTGCGATGTGCTCCGCGCTGACGGAGGCACACGAACTGCCTCTATTACTGGAGCATATGTAGCACTTCATGAAGCATTATCTGGACTTGTTAAAACCGGCGTTATTAAATCAATTCCCGTGAAGGATCAAATCGCCGCCATAAGCGTCGGTATGGTAGAGGGCGTCGCTATGTTAGACCTAGATTACAGCGAAGACTCAGCAGCAGACGTAGATATGAACATCGTAATGACCGGCAATGGAGAATTTGTAGAATTGCAAGGAAGTGGTGAAGAAGCGACATTCAGCCCAGACCAATTAGCGGAGATGTTAAGTCTGGCCGAAACAGGTATCCAAAATCTTCTGAAAGTACAACGCACAGCCTTAATATAACTCCCCATATTCAACAATTGCCCTAGAGCTCTCTGCCCTACTCATTAACACTGACTACGCAGAAACGCAAACACATGACAAAAATCATTTCAGTAACCGGTCACGAAATTCTGGACTCACGTGGAAACCCAACAGTTGGTGCGACTGTAACTTTGGATGATGGGGCCACGGCATCAGCCGCGGTACCATCGGGTGCAAGCACCGGCAGCCGAGAAGCGGTCGAGCTTCGCGACGAAGATCCGAAACGCTTTGGAGGTAAAGGAGTCCTGAAAGCAGTTACAGCGGTAAACAGGCAGCTCGCTAAAGCTGTCATAGGACTAGATGCAATTGATCAACAAAGAATAGATCAGGTATTGGTTGAGACTGATGGCACCCCGAACAAGAGTCGATTTGGAGCGAACGCAATCCTTGCAATTTCCCTTGCAACGCTTAGGGCCGTTGCTGTTAGTTCAAGTCGAGAAATGTTCGAACACATATCAGACCTAGCCGGAAATCAGTCGCCGACTGAACTTCCTGTACCGATGTTTAATGTTCTCAACGGTGGTGCCCACGCAATGGGATCCACCGATTTCCAAGAGTTCATGCTAGTTCCTGCCGGCATGAATTCGTTTTCGGAAGCGCTTCAGTGTGGGGTTGAGATGTATCAATGGTTGAATAAAAGGCTACACGCTGATGGTCACGCCACAACCGTAGGTGACGAGGGAGGATTCGCCCCGCAGGGACTTACAAACCGTCAGGCACTTGAGTACGCCACTGAAGCCATAGCAGGGGCCGGCTACAAGCCAGGAGAAGAAGTATTTATAGCACTAGATCCAGCATCTTCTGAATTCTATGACAACGGCATTTACCAACTAACTCGAGAAGGAAGGAAACTATCGAGCGAGGAGATGGTGGAAGAGTACTCACGCCTATGCGCTGACTTTCCAATCTACTCCATAGAAGATGGACTCTCAGAAGATGATTGGGATGGATGGGCAAACCAAACATCAATCTCTGGCAACTGCACACAGTTAGTCGGAGATGATCTTTATGTGACCCAAGCTCGATATCTTAAACGCGGAATCGATAATAAAGCAGGCAATGCTGTACTAGTAAAACTGAATCAGGTTGGCAGTGTTTCGGAAACTCTTGAAGCGATACATCTTGCGCAAACCGCAAATTTCGGTGTTGTCATTAGCCACCGTTCAGGAGAAACTGAAGATACATCTATTGCAGATCTCGCAGTTGGCACATCGGCCGGCCAAATCAAGACAGGTGCTCCATCACGAAGTGAACGCGTAGCTAAGTACAATCGCCTTCTTATGATCGAACAACTTCTCGGAAGTAACGCAAGTTATGCCGGCAACCGTATTCTCCCTAAAAATAAATAGCAGTTGATAACAATTCAAAACTCACACACGAGTACCAGTTACGAGGAAGATTAATGGCAAAAACCAAAATTGGTATCAATGGCTTCGGACGCATTGGACGCCAAGTTTTTCGTGCATTGAAGCAGCGACACCCTGACACCATCGAAGTGGTAGCAATAAATGATGTGGGTGAAACAGAAACCAATGCACATCTTTTGAAATTCGATTCAACCTATGGACGTTACCCGGGAACCGTTGAATGCAACAATGACTCGTTAACAATTGATGGGGCGAAAATTTACTCCTCATCTAATCGAAATCCTTCTGAAATCAACTGGAATGACGTCGGTGTAGAGCTTGTCATAGAATGCACAGGAGCTTTCACGGACGCCACTAAGGCAGCAGGTCACATTGAAGGTGGGGCAAAGAAGGTAATCATCTCCGCTCCAGCCAAGAACGAAGATCTAACACTCGTATTAGGCGTAAACGACCATCAATATAATCCTGTAAACCATCACATCATCTCAAACGCGTCTTGTACTACTAACTGCGTAGCACCTATGGCCAAAGTGATAAATGATGCGTTCGGCATCGAAAGTGCTTTGATGTCTACAATTCACGCGTATACCAATGACCAAAGTATCCTTGACCAAAACCATAAAGACCTACGTCGAGCCCGTGCAGCCGCCAACAGCATCATCCCAACTACAACTGGTGCAGCCAAAGCTGTGACACTTGTCATCCCAGAACTAATCGGTAAGATCGATGGAATGGCATACCGTGTACCGGTAATCACTGGATCGGTGACAGACCTAACCGTCAAACTCACCAACAATGCATCGCTGATTGATGTAAACAACGCTTATCGAGAAGCCTCGATGAATGAAAATATGCATGGGATTCTAGGGTATTCAGATGAACCACTGGTTTCAGTCGATTACATAGGAAATTCAAACTCTTGTACCATCGATTCGCTCGCCACAGCGTCTGTCGGCGGACAATTCATCAAGGTAGTGGGTTGGTATGACAACGAATGGGGATACTCCTGCCGCACCGCTGATCTCACAAACTTGGTGGCCAAAAAAGGCATCTCGTGAATTTGAATCATCCCATAGCAGCCCAATCAAGTTAAGTGGTACCCGAGTAGAACAAGCCGACCGCAAGCTGGCGTATAATCTGTGGCAATGCATCATATTGATGCAAAGGTGTGGCGCGGGTTCGGTGTCGCGGTCGCATTTCATTTTGACCCCTTAGAAATTACAGGGTGTATTTTAAAAAGCCGAAAGGATCGTATAGAGATGGCCACTAGCATAAGTAATGGAACAACAGGCGCGCAACGTTGGAAGGAAATGTCCAAGCCCGAAGTTGGGGATTGGCGTGTAAAAGGCGGATTAGCGCAAATGCTAAAAGGCGGCGTCATCATGGACGTTGTGACGCCTGATCAAGCAAAGGTAGCAGAAGACGCAGGCGCTGTGTCAGTGATGGCTCTTGAACGCGTTCCGTCAGACATCCGTCGTGATGGCGGGGTTGCTCGAATGTCCGACCCCGATCTCATCTCTGGAATTATCGATGCAGTATCTATTCCTGTGATGGCCAAAGCACGAATCGGACACTTTGTTGAAGCACAAATATTAGAAGCCCTTGGCGTAGATTATTGTGACGAATCCGAAGTTTTAACCCCTGCAGACAACGAATACCATATCGATAAATGGCAATACAAAATGCCATACGTTTGTGGTGCACGAAACATCGGTGAAGCATTACGTCGAATTGGTGAAGGTGCAGCAATGATACGTACAAAAGGGGAAGCGGGGACTGGGGACATTGTCCACGCGGTGACTCATGCACGCCAGATCCAAGCAGATATACGAACGGTCCAGAATATGCCAACGGAGGAATTGATGTCTGCATCCCGAGACTTCCAGGCTCCTTATGAACTGGTCGTCGAAGTTCACCGAACCGGCAAACTCCCGGTAGTAAATTTTGCAGCTGGAGGTATCGCAACTCCCGCAGACGCTGCGTTGCTTATGCAAATCGGCGTGGAAGGAGTCTTCGTCGGTTCAGGGATTTTCAAAAGCTCAAACCCGGCAAAGATGGCTGATGCCATTGTTCGAGCGACCACTCACTACAATGACCCAGACATGCTTGCCGAAATTTCACGAGGACTGGGTGACGCTATGCCAGGAATAGAAGCAAATAAAGTTCCAGAAACAGAACAGCTTCAAACGCGCGGTTGGTAATCAAGTGAACCAACAGTCACCTTTGCAACCTAGCATTGGTGTTCTCGCGTTACAGGGCGATTTTGCGGAGCATATGGACATGCTCCGCAAAATCGGTATCGACGCTATAGAAGTTCGAAAAGTACAGCAACTTTCGGAAATCGATGGTTTGATCATCCCCGGTGGCGAGAGCACAACAATTGTCAAGCTTCTTACAAGATTCGAATTCGTAGACCATCTACGCGAAAGAGTAAATTCTGGGATGGCATTGTGGGGCACCTGTGCAGGTATGATCGTTATCGCACGCGAACTTGCCGACCCGTATCCAATTCCACTCAATTTAATCGACATCAGTGTAGCGCGAAACTATTTCGGACGGCAGGTGGATAGTTTCGAAGCGGAGCTACACATTGAGGGCATCAATGGTGACCCAATGCGAGCAGTATTTATAAGAGCGCCGATTGTTCAAACCGTAGGAGAAGGGGTTAAACAAATCGCCTCTACTGATGACGGACAGGCAGTTGCCGTGAAAAAAGGCCGAGTGCTTGCAACTTCATTTCACCCTGAGCTAACAGGTGATACCCGACTACACACTCTATTTCTGAAACTTGCCAAGGAAGCACAAGAAGATCCAAGACAAAATAGTTCAACCACAGTAAATCCCAGTTCTATATGATCCGCCACCTACACCCAACTGATTCACCTAGGATATTGCAATTCCGCGCTTCTGCAGGTTTGGGCGATACGTGCACTTTGGTAAATGCGCTTAGAGGAGGACCCAGTAGATTCCCTACGGCCAAATACGCCACGATCGCACTATCACCCAGAGCGTGGCAAAGTTGCTGGGTAGAAAGCCAACGTGGAAAAATTAACAGTGTTTTACGGGCAGGACCACGGTCAGGTAAACAGGCATGGGAAATCAGCGAACTTTATCTTCGAAATTCTAAATCAAGTTTGATACTTGACCTTCTTGAACAGATTGCCGTTCAGGCGGGAGGCGCGGGTGCGTATCGCATCTTTATACGAATTCCTGTTGGCAGTAATGCTTCTGATTTCGCTCAAAAAGCCGGTTTTTCTACAATCTATCGTGAAACGATCTACCAAACTACATCCACCCATTCAGCTGCAACCAAACTAGGAATCAGCGATGATTTTCTCAAGTTACGACCAAGATACCAATCTGATGACGGAAATTTATTCCGCATGCACAATGTCGTGACACCAATGGCAATCCGAATAAAGACAGGGCAAACCTCCGAAGACTGGGCTGCCGGTATGGAACGGCTTGGCCGCAAATCCTCAGAATGGATACTAGACCTACCGACTGGAGAGATTGGTGCCTTGATACAAAGAAGCACCACTAGAACCCAGCATATGTTCAATGTCAATTGGGCAATAAATGCTGGGGGTCAACTAGGAGGAATAGTCGCTGCTGCTTTAAAGGAAACTGATGATGTATCAGCTGTAACTGCTGTCCCAGATTACAAACAAGCTCTGGCACACTTGCTTGCAAACATTGGCTTTAAAAAACAAGCAAACTATGAAGTAATGGTCAAGTCTTTAACTCAACCAATATCTGAAATACAACAAGTTTTCGCAGCTGTTAGTTAACCGATAAAAAAGGAGAATTACATTCTGACAGAACCTAACACACACGTTGTAGATGATCTCAAAGCATTCATAGGTATATTCCCCGATCCAATTGCGGAATCATTGCGTAAAAGAGAAGATATTGGTGACCTAGTTGAAGTGATACTCGACCTCGGTAGAAATGCTGAAGCGAGGTTTCCGACAGATCAAATACCTCTCAGTGAAATCGAAGTGTCACGAAATGAAATCTCCCATGTTGTTCAACAAGTCGGACATTTCGGGGACGATAATCGAGCGGGTATCGAACGCACGCTTCATCGCATTTCTGTAGTGAGAAACCGCGCAGGTGAACCTGTCGGTCTTACCTGTAGGGTGGGCAGGGCCGTGTATGGCTCAGTGCGGTTAATTGAAGATCTTATACGATCAGGCAAAAGTGTTCTAATTTTGGGAAGGCCAGGAGTAGGAAAAACTACTATTCTGCGTGAAACGGCTCGGGTTTTAGCGGACGAAGCTAAAAAGCGAGTTGTAATTGTCGACACATCTAATGAAATCGCTGGTGACGGAGACGTTCCACATCCGGCTATCGGGCGTGCGCGACGCATGCAAGTAGGCAACTCAAGTCTCCAACATAATGTGATGATCGAAGGAGTGGAGAATCACATGCCTGAAGTGATTGTAATCGACGAAATGGGCACTGAACTTGAGGCTATAGCTGCGAGAACTATCGCTGAACGAGGAGTGCAACTCGTCGCCACTGCACACGGTAACTCACTGACAAATGTGGTTTCTAATCCAACTCTTTCAGACCTGGTTGGTGGAACCCAGACCGTAACACTGGGAGATATCGAAGCGCGACGTCGGCGAACTCAAAAGACCGTTTTGGAACGTAAACACGAACCTACCTTCGATATAGTCGTAGAAATACGAGAACGTAACGTGGTAACGGTACACCCTGAAGTTGGCACGGCTGTCGACCGAATGCTGCGAGGAATTTCCATCCCTCAAGAAACTAGACACTTGCAATCAAACGGGCTGGTCGAAACAAAAATCGAAGAAATACTGGGGACAGAATCAGAGTTCCAGTCCGCTCCTTTCGATATCGGCGATCTATCGCGTCAACAACCACGGCGAGACAGAGGCGTGAATCGACGAGAAAAAAAACCCACTAATGGAATTAACCAATCCCATGGGAATTACCAAAAATACGAAGTGGAAAATGCAATCACGAATGAATCTACTACATCAGTTTTTGCATTCGGCATCCCGAAAAATACTATCACTGATGTGATTGCAGAATTGAACGTGCCTGTAACGCTCGTCGACTTCGGAGATGCCGCCGAGATATTTGTAACAACGAAATCCCACTATAGCCGGCGCCCTTCCGCTATTCGAAGAGCGGAACGCGATGGAACGACAGTTCATGTTCTACGCCGTGGAACTAAGGAACAAATCAAACAATGGGTCAAGCGATTTTTCAAAGAAACAACACAACCTCAAAATATCAACAATAACGCTTTTGAAAACCTAGACCAACGCGGAAGATCCAAAGAAGCTATAAAAGAAGCAGAGGCCGCCATCAGCCGTGTGGTTTCCGGCGAGAAACGCGTCGAACTGATGGCACAACCGCCATACGTACGCAGGCTACAACACGGACTAGCAGCTCGGAACAATTTAGGATCAGCCAGCACCGGAAGAGAACCTTCCCGACGCGTTGTAATTCGACGCCGCAAACGATAGTCTGCAATCTATCGACGCGAGAACCCAATTACACACAATAATGAGGTACCTGTATTGACGTCTAAAGGGCAGACAACGATGAATTTTGGAGCCACTGGTAATCGCATGAAAAAGCGAACTGTCAAATGTGGATTACTCATTACTTTTGAAGGCGGTGAGGGTGTTGGCAAATCCACACAAGCGGAACGCCTGTTCCGCAAACTTGATAGTTATGGGATCGATGTTGTGCTAGCGCATGAGCCAGGCAGCTCGGATCTTGGGAACCATGTACGGCGATGGATAAAGCGCACCAACTCTCCATCGCCGCTTGCTGAAACTTTATTGTTCGAGGCCGCACGAGCTCAATTGATGTTTGAACTAATACAACCTGCTTTAAACAAAGGCAAAATTGTTATCCTGGATCGATTTATTGATTCAACGATTGCATATCAAGGGTATGCACGCGGTGGTGAAATCAAAACCATTCAACGCTTAAACACTATAGCTACAGCAGGGTTGATACCAGGATTAACAATACTGCTAGATGCAGATCCCAAATTAAGCTTGGCCCGCGTTTCTAATAAGCCAAATTTATTTGATCCTACCAATAAAAATCAACAGATCAGAGTTGACAATGAAAGTGAACGACGGTTTGAACAGGCTCCATTGAAATTCCACAAGAAAGTTCGTGAAGGTTATTTAAAAATGTCAAAGGGTGATCGAAGGTGGTGCGTCATACGGGCCGATCAAGCCGGTCACCGCATCGCCGATGCCATATTAAAACGAGTAAGACGACGCTTGATAAAACATGGCATTCCACAGGAACTACTAAAAAGCTAAAACCCTGTTATGTATCCAAACTTCAATGCCTCGGTATCAGCAGGTACTACCCACGATGACGTGACTTATTAACTGAACTTACAGTAAGCCTCATATCATCAATTTCAAGAATCAAATCTCCTTGCAGATATTGACAATTTGAAATAACAAAAACACAAAGCTCAGGAAACATACACGTGAGAAAAAATACACTTAAACAAAAACTCAACCAGGGTAAAACCACCATAGGACCGTTCGTAGGATTGCCATCACCTGGAATAGTCGAAACGATGGGTTGGATGGGATTCGATTTTGTAGTAATCGACTGCGAGCACGGTCCAATGGATTACGAGACTGCAGAACATATGATTCGAGCTGCTGAACTATCAAACACCACTGCAATATTAAGGATCGGATTGAATGAGCAGCAAAATATTCAACGNTATATGGATGCAGGAGCGGCCGGNGTGATGATNCCNTTAATCAACAANGGANAGGACGCTAAAAAGGTTGTTGACTCAATCAAGTATCCACCNNTGGGTAAACGAGGNGCTTTCGCNGGTCGCAATGCNAATTTTGGTCTTCAAGGTATGGCCGANTACATAANAGAATCAAATGAAGANACGTTCATATCACTCCAGATCGAAACTATTNTGGGGATTGAAAATCAAGACGAAATCATCGCTACCGAAAACGTAGATGCAATTTTCTTAGGCCCCGGAGATCTTTCTGTAAACTTCGGCATCCCTGGTGAAACTATGCACGATAAGGTGATTGAAACGATCGAAGATCTAACTACCAAGATAAGTGCATCTGGTAAGCACACCGGCACTCTCGGGGTAACGGCGGAACAGACCATCTTCTGGCACCAACGTGGAATAAACTGGATCGTCAGTTCTGCACCCAAATTTCTACAGGCAGGGGCCGCTGCTTATCTAGACGAAATCAAATCGCCACTCGGAATTTAACTTTCCATGTCTAACCCACGCTTTACGCCGCGCGAAGCTCTTTACAGTCGCCTGAAAGCTCGCGGTTTATCGTTCAAAGACATACGCGTTGGTGCGAAGGTTCTACTCACGTGGACTGAGATCTGGGGAGAGAAACTCGCGGATGAATTAGGAGCGACACCGGCACCAAGAACCATGTTCGCTGACACGTTTTGGCTACGGACAGTAGATAATAATCAAGGTGGAATTACTGTTGCCTTCGCTCCTATCGGTGCACCAGGAACGATAATGCTGATGGAAGACCTGATTGCCTGTGGAGCGGAATCATTCGTAGGTGTCGGAGCATCAGGCAGCCTGACCGCGAGAAACAGGGTAGGAACGGTTTTGATTCCAGAAACTGTCAAAGCAATCGACGAAGGTACATCTAAGCACTATCCTCGGCAACAACCTCCTACCGTTGACACGAAATTACGCAACGAACTCTGCTCTTTGATTGAAAAACATGGTGGAAAAACAGCAAGTGGAGACTGGTGGAGTACAGACGGTTTTTATCGCGAAATGAATGATGACATCGCCTCCCATGCTAAAGCGGGGATAATTGGAGTCGATATGGAAACATCGGCCATGTATCAGTTGGCCCATTATCGTAATGTCAAGATCTGCAACACATTGGTAGTCAGCGACGAGTTGTGGATGGACTGGAACTACGGAATTAGCTTAGAGGAATTCAGAACCGGAGTTTCCACCATGCACAAATCGGTCATCGAGTGGGCGAAAAGTTAGCGCCCTGCGTTATCCTTCGGACATTTTATTCTGCACTGTTTCGAGGATCTCATTTGCTATTTCAAGAGCATGTTCGGAGTCGGTCGAATCATAAACCTCAAACGGAATTGCCCCTGCGACAGCATCAGGATTACGGGTTGCGAGTGCATGCTTATCTAGCAACGAGGCAACCGACTTAACAAAATCAAATGATGGGTCAAACGCCATAGCATCTTCACAAAGGTCGGATAAATGCTCCCCCCAAACCATCTCTGCACCCTGCTTATATAGAAAGCTCTTTATAACTTTGACAGCCGATTCATGACATAAAAAACAAGCCAAAGCGTGTCTGCCTTGCTCAAAGTTTGCTTTAGCAGCTTCCAAATCTTCTATAGCTTGTGCGAGCCAACTCAAGGCTAATTTTGAAGAACTCATAAAATTTACCCGTACACCTTTTCGCCAATACTGAAAGCATGTTGAAGTAATAAATCATCATCAACATTATTTTCGAACTCATCAGGGGTGTAAACGTAAAAATTTATCCCAATCCGAGGACGTAAGTGAGTTGTCCAAAAATCGGGTCTGCGATGCATAAGTTCGTCAGTCTGTTGAACGACCACAAGGTCGAGAACTGTTCTTGGACCCACATCTCCTTTGGAGAACGGTCCCACAAGGTACATCGCCTGCATCCCGAGCTGAGGCATTTCGTCAACAAGACGTTGCAACTCTGATTCAAGCATTTGCCGACGCTGAGTACCAAAACCATACATCATAGGCATTAAATCAACCCGACACGATACATTAATCCCAAACTTGCCCTTCTAATATTCACTGTATTACTCAAACCGTATACAGAGACGGGGCGCTTGGTGCTGGATAAATCTGTTCCTCTGTCAATTCATAGGCCTCTTTTTTGTAAATCTGTATACGATGGGAACCTGCGTCAGGAATGTACATTAGATCATCACATACACGAACAGAAGCTGGACCACGAAGAAGTTTTTCATCAACAAGATTGATCAAATCTCGTGATCGGAGCACTTTAGGATTCGCCGTGATGTAAATACGACCACTTTTTGAGAGTCCAGCATTACCCGTGAAGACGTCGACAAAATTACCATTCTCTCCAAACATCTGTATGCGGTGATTTCCCCGATCAGCTACGTAAATATCGCCATGCCTGTCAACTGATATTCCTGCCGGCCGACATAGTTGCCCTCTACCATCACCAGGCGATCCAAACTGGAAAATATATTCACCGCTTTCAGAAAATTTCTGCACGCGATCATTTCTCCAATCAGAAACAACTATCGTACCGTCGTCAGGGTCTACACCTACACCCCAAGGCATGTTGAATTGACCATCACCATTGCCATATCGCCCGAATCCTGAAATATATGTGCCATCGACTGAAAATTTTTGAATCCTATGATTCATTGTGTCAGCAACAATTAAATTACCCTGGGCGTCAAACACTATCCCTGAAGGACGGTTTAACTCACCATCCCCGTTTCCATAATCTCCCCAAGAATCTATCTTTTCACCATCTTTTGTCCAGAAGCTAATTGTGTGATCACCCTCGTCCGAGACAACTAGCGTGTCATTGGGACCTTCTATCATCTGTACAGGCCAGATGAAACCATGCCCTATAACTCCATTATCCTCGTCTTCCCAATTAGTACGACGAATTTCTCCACCTTCTCCGTCAATGCGATTCAGTACGAACATTTCACCATCAGCACAAGCAACAATATCCGCTGGAGAAGTAGTGACGCGACGCATTCCCAGCGTCGCGTAGTAGGGAAAGGCAGCACGAAGTAGGGCATGCGGTTTTGTCATTTAGATGCTCCTGCCTATCCTAGACCATAGTCTTTTTGTAGGGATTGAACTGCTCAAAAGATCCACCGACGATATCGATAGGGTCGAGTCCCATCCATTGGTTTAAAATCGTGCTGTAGATGCTACGAAAGTCGATGGTGAAATCCATGTCTTCCCCAAATTTCCAGTCAGCAACTGCCAAAGACGGGTATTCCGAATAGAGCCCACCCTGAACATTCTCTCCAATAAGAAAAGCACCACCACCGGTACCATGGTCTGTTCCAGAACCGTTGTCCTTAATCCGCCGACCAAATTCAGTAAACACTAGAATATTTACTTCAGCAGCTGCATCATGTTCTCGAAGATCCTCCATGAAATCTTCGATAGCATCCGTCAATTCTGTAAGCAACCGAGCGTGTGTTGGAACTTCTTGTGCATGGTGATCATAACCGGCGTGATTGGTATAGAAGATACGTGTTCCAAGTCCAGCCGTGTGGACTCGTACGACATCTCGTAGAGCCTTTGCTATCGGGTTATCTGCATACTCGACCGTTGATTTGTATTTGCGTGGAGCCTCAGCAAGCATATCCGCACCAGTAAGCACGTTATTACCTGTCTGACTCAGATAGTTCATCACCTGACCCGAACCAATCGCAGGTGTGTACATTCGTTGAAATATCTGCAGATCACGGTCACGCTCTTCTTGCAACTCTATCCCAGACATCAACCCATATTTATCGAGGTCACCAATCGAAGTCGCGACCACACCAGGTGCGGCCAGAGCCCTCGGAAGTCCACGCCCAAAATTGACGGCTGTTACAGGATTCAGGCTATCAGGATCAATTTCCTTGATTACTTTTGCCAACCAACCTTCCGTGGCAACTATTTCTGGCTCACAAGTGTGCCATATATCCATAGCCCTAAAGTGAGATCTACTCGCATGTTCGGTCCCAACACCTTGGACAATTGCCATTTTGCCCTGCTCATAAATACGCTTGAANGCAGCGGCTGAGGGATGCCAGGCCAGAGTGTCAGTAAATGGCAGCGATTTATCCTCCGCTATGCCGACNAAGGGTCGGTTGTCATAATAAATCCCTTCCGTAAATGGGATTACAGTGTTCATAAAGTCGTTGCCGCCAGATAATTGCACTACGACCANTACTGGATCTTTCGTTTTGCCGTTGGTTTGAACGGTCATCATTTATATNTCTCCGTCATCCTAAACTTCAACGCATATACGGTTGCTGCAAAAAAAGATCCGATCAAGCGAACTGAAACTCTCGGGCTGAAACGACCAGAGTCAACATTTGAACCACTCTCGCTGTACTTCTTTCCAGTGCTTCTTTTGATCCCCAATCCAAGGAACCATCGGTTTCAGCATGTGCGACCAGCGCTTCCTTGGTCGCAGGTTCTACATCCAGTGGCCCTACCAGATCCAAAACCTGATCAACAAGCCCCTCCGGTGTGGTCAAATCACTTGCCGTCCTTATTCGATCAATCAATGCCTTAACCCCTGGTTTAGAAGGATCGTTCAACGTATCAACCGCATAGTTGACACGCTCGGTCAAAGTGCCGCCATCAATCCACTCCTGACCTGTATGCCATCCTTCTACGCTAGGCGGGTCCATAAGTTTTTGACCCATGGCAATAACCGCAGGCTCAAGCTTATGCAAATCCGGTGCTGGTTCACTATATTCCCCCGACAATTTCAACACACCCGCTATGAATTCTGTCGGCGACTTGACGTGTTCGAATCTGGCTGATTTAAACCACTCAGAGGTAAACAAAGTACGAAGCACCGCTCGTATATCAGCATCTGAATCCATCCAAGTTCTCACAAGGTCATCAATCGCCTTTTGATCACCCGGAGGTTCTATACTCCATGCTGGAACCTGTGCCTCATCCGCCACAAAAAAGTTATATAAATGCCTGCTAATAAAGCGCGCGGTAGCTTCTTCCCGCGCGATGATATTGATCACATCGCCACCATCAAAATTACCAGATTGACCTAAAAAGGTCTTCTCGCCATAATCGTGATCATCAGGCCGAAAGCGATACTGCACCGACCGTTGACCGTACGGGTAAAGAGGAACGGGCTGCTCATAAGTCCAACCGGTGAATGCTCGAGCAGCACTTTTTATATCGTCTTCTGAATAGTTGCCGATACCCATCGAAAATAACTCGAGGATCTCCCTGCCGTAATTTTCGTTTATGGCAGTACCATGGTTTTCATTATTGTCGAGCCAGAAAATCATCGCAGGATCACGAGAAATACCAAGAAGTAAAGTTCTAAAATTCTCCAAGCAATTTTCACGGAGCATCTGTATATGATCGACTATCGTCGGCGTATGCTCACTCTTGGTCCAACCAGTCGCAAATACGCCATGCCAGAAAAGAGTCATCTTTTCTTCCAGAGGTCGCTCGGTGTTAACCATCCTGTAAAACCAGCGTCCATTCCACATAGCCGGATTATCTATATTGGCATGAAGGTGCGGGTAGAACCGAGCCAGAACATCATCTTCTGGCTCATCAAAGCGATCCGGGTTCAGAAGATCTTCAACAATATCCTCATAGCTGCGTTTAGCATACCGTTCGAGCTCTGCTCGATCAGAGCCAAATCCGGCGCGCCGCAACAAATGAGCGGTAAGTGCAATATCAGTTGTCGATTTAGTAGTCATAATGACCCTACATTGTTTCGTTATATACGGTCGCTTTTAGCCTTCAAGCAGACTTTACCGGATTTCTACTTCATTTAAGCATCAAATCGCAAAATTTCAACCGAAAACCAAAAAAGATATAGCGGGATTCTCAAGGTTCAGTTATCGTTCAAAAACGTTAATCTAACGAATCAATCCATCAAGTTATGACTTCAGTTGAAATTGTGAATTGAAAAATCCAGTTGAAATCGCGACAAGTCTCGCAATCCACTACGGCCATGAATTAGAAAAGCCCATCATTTATACGCAGGGAGTGGCATTAAGTGGTCGTATACGAGTTCAAACAGCATTGGGTGGTGCTGATAAAACATCAAAAGACATAGAGCGGATTGTCTCGCCTTATCTAATTCAGCCCAGTTCTACATTTGGAGTAGATGATGGAACAGCCAATTATGCCGGGGTTTGCTGGGCAGACGAGTTAGCCGAAGCCACAGGCGATAGAAAGTATTTACAACTAATAGAATTAGCCGCCCAACGGTTCGGTCCCACACTGAATGAAGGACCACTCGATCTAGACTTGCGAGTCGAAGATATATTCTTTGCATCTACAGTGCTCGGAAGAGCTTTCCGCAGCACCGGCAAAACAAAATACGTTGACCTTTTAACAGAATTTTTA
>NYZY01000025.1 GCA_002687335.1 Chloroflexota bacterium | reverse complement strand
TATTCAAGTGGACGTCATATTGGAGGACTGGGTGTTGACTACTATGAAGACCCATTTGCCAGGTTGGATTTTGGTCCGCCTGAACAGTTCCATCCACCATCTGAGGGATTGTTTAATATTGGTTTTGGATGGGCTGACGAAAGCTTCTCAGTTTATGAGCATCCTCAAACCTTTATCTTTGCTAATGAAGGTCGTTTTACGAGGCAGCAGCTGAGTGAAGAAATCGGCTCTGCAGACCTGAAAGGGAGTCAACTCCAACAAAGTGATACGGGCTTGCTCCTTTCTGAGGGCGATGCGTTGTCACAGCAATCTGGGGGGACCTGGAGTTCGATTACCTTTTCGCGTTGGTTGCCCGATTGGATTACTCCGGTTGTTTGGTACCTCGTCGCCCAACTGTTTGCTTTTATCGTCCTGCCTATAGCGTTTGTAGTTTTTAGACCATGGCCTGATCGCGGGTATCTTTTTGCGAAGCCACTAGGTTTGGTTCTAGTGGCAACGGTTACATGGCTTTTGGTCAGCACGAACATTGTTTCGTTCAGTTTTTCGGCAGTATTGATTGGTGTTTTTATACTTGCCGGTATTTCGTTGTTGACCCATCGCTTCATCGGAAATGATCTCGTGAGTCATATCAGATCCAATCTGCGCAGAATAGTTTGGATGGAGATGTTGTTGCTAGTGGCTTTTGTAGGGTTTTTGCTCGTGCGTGCGTCCAACCCTGATTTGTGGCACCCGTGGAAAGGTGGCGAGAAGCCCATGGACTTCGCCTACCTCAATGCTGTGGTGAAGTCATCGACTGTACCGCCTTACGATCCGTGGTACGCCGGCGGCTATTTGAATTATTACTATTTTGGGCAGTTCATGGTTGCTTCTTTAATTCGCTTTACAGGGATTGTGCCGTCCGTCGCCTATAACCTCGCCATTCCGTGGCTGTTTGCGCTTACCGCTGGGGGTGTGTTCTCGATTGTTTATGGACTAGCGGAGTTGACTTTGCGTGCAAAACGGATCCCTCCATGGTCACGCAGGTCGCCGATTTATGCAGGTCTGCTTGGTGTCCTATTTGTAGTAGTGGCTGGGAATATCGATGGGCTTATTCAAGTATTTCAGGGAGCATTCAGAGTATTTTTTCAAGACGCTGCTTTTGGGCAGTTCGATTTTTGGAGAAGTTCAAGAATGATGGCGCCCGATTCACTGGGGCATGAAATTACAGAATTTCCCTTTTTCACGTTCCTTTTTGCTGATCTACATGCGCATTTGATCGCTATTCCGGTGGCAATAACAGCTATTGGAGCAGTAGCAGCAGCATTCCTACGTATTGGCAGGAACCGATCCAAAATCGAAACATTGGTCAGTCTGGCGGTGATTGGAATTCTAGTGGGATCACTCCGAACCATTAATGCCTGGGATTTTCCGACGCAATTGATACTTACAGGTACTTTTCTGATAGGCGGGCAGCTATTGAATTCCCGCAGAGTTTTCTTAGAGAGATTGATAATCGGTGTAGCGAGCACAACGTTTGTAATCGTTGTTGGATACGTTGTTTATTTGCCGTTTCACGCAAGCTTTGAACTGTTCAATAACGGAGTCGTCAAGAGTGAGTTTACAACCGAGCTATGGCGTTACATTCTCATAAATTCTGTCTTTGTATTTTTGATCATTAGTTGGCTCGTTTTTGTGTTGAGAGAGCGTCTTTATCATGCGTTTACATTGGTTGCTAATCCACCTATGCCAGGATCAGGTTTAACAGGTTGGACGTGGCAGGTCCTGATGATTTTTATTTTGGCGGTGGTTGCCTCTCTTGCTGCGACAGGTTTTGCTGTGATCGCATTTGCTTTGATGATTGGTGCATCTGTGTTCGCTGCCGGCCTGGTCGCATATCGATCCGGTATTTCCGGGAGCAGGTATTCGTTAGTGGCAGTTGGGTTCGTCGTCATGGCTATGGCGCTGGCGATTGGCGTGGATATATTTACTGTGAAAGACGATATCGGCCGTATGAACACGGTGTTTAAGTTTTACTTGCAGGCCTGGGTCTTACTTGGCATAGCTTCCGCGTATTTTCTCTGGGTGCTGGCTGATGCGCGTAAGTTGTCGTTGAGTGGTGTTCGACCGGGTAGAGGTATTTGGATGGGTTTGCTTGCGATCTTAGTTGTAGGTGTGATGGTGTATCCGATTCTTGGGACCAGAGATCGCAATAGCACCAGATTTGATATGTCTGGTTTGGGTTTGGATGGTATGGCTTATATGGAATCTGTCACGTATCAAAATGACGGAACACCGTTGACATTGAAATACGACCTTGAGGCGATTGAGTGGATGCAAGAGAATGTTGAGGGATCGCCGGTGATTATTGAGGGTTTGACCGATTTGTACCGCTGGGGTAATCGAGTGTCCATATATACCGGATTACCTGCTGTGATTGGTTGGGATTGGCATCAGCGTCAACAGCGAGTGAAATATGCTTCGAGCGTCTCTGAACGAAGAGATGAGGTTGATAGTTTTTATGATACGCCGCTTAGAAGCTCTGCATTGAAAATCCTTAACAAATACCAAGTGAAGTATGTTTATATCGGTGAACTAGAACGAGCTAAATATGGAACTGCAGGGATAGCTAAATTCAAGAGCATGGTGGCTGATGGACTTGTCCAAGTGTATCCGGAAAATGGATCAGATATGGAGACGCCGGTTGTGATATATAAGTATGTTCCAATAGCGTCTGTTTCAAGCCGGAATATTAACTAACTCGTTGTGGTGGCATCTTCGGGGACGATCAGTCCGTAGTCATCGTCGTGTCGTCGATATACAACATTGATCTCTTTGGTTTCCTTATTGCGGAACATATAGAAATTGTGTCCCAACAGCTCCATATTTGCTGCTGCGTCTTCAACTGATTCGGGAACGACTGGGTGCCTTTTTGTTCGAACCAGCCGTCCGTGGTCTAGGGTTGTTACAGAGGTTTCATCAACTTCTGCAACGGAGGCTTGAGCTAATTGTTCAGCAATAGCCAGCCCTAGTCCGCCTTCGGAGGAACGTCGGGTTTTACTGGAATATCGGTTTTTGTAGCGACTGATCTGCCTGGTTACCGCGTCTGAGACATGATCGATAGCTGTGTATGGTGAATCGCCGCGTGTTTCGCCACGAATAACTCCTCGGTTCAATCTAATAGTGACTTCAGCAATGAATCGTTCATTTTCCTTCTTGGTCTGTTCTTTTCGTATTTGTAGAAAAACAGGTACCTGGTCACGAAATCTTCTGTCAAGAATACTTAATCGCTTTTCGGCGTACTTTTTGATTGGGTCGGTGAGGGTAGTGTTGTTAGCTGTAATTGTTAGTTCCAAGTGTTTTCCAATTCAAATTCTGACGTTGTATTCAAGGGTAGTTGTGGATTCTCAGGTTTGATTGTTTATTCTATTGCGTCCCAAGTTTCCTTGTATTTGCGGGCTACAAGAATTGAGGTTTAGTAATTTTGCGTGCAGTGCATTAAGCTGGGCTAAGACATTCACTGGAGGCCTCTTTCAGAGAGCAAATTTGAAATTACTGAAACATGAGTGGTATAAAAGCCGTTTTTTTTGACCTATATGGCACTCTTGCTGGTTTTGATCCTCCTCGAGAGGATATACAGATGCGCGCTGCGGAAAAATTTGGTTTTGTTCTGACAAAGAACGGAATAGATTCTGGATACCATATTGCTGATCAGTTTATGACTCGGCAGAACGTTACCAAACCTGTTCGAACTTTGAACACCGACGAACGGAGTGCTTTCTTTTCTAAATATGAACAACTGGTACTAAAAGGCGCAGGGCACAGTGTTGAATTGGATGTTGCTGAAAAAATTTGGAGGGAGATTAGTAAACAACAATATCGTTTGACTTTATTTCCCGATGTGATTACCGGACTTGGTCGGCTTAGAGAGCGCGGTTTGATCCTTGCGGTCATATCAAATATGAATCAAACGAGCGAACTTTTGTGTGAGGAGATGAATCTCACGGGGCATGTTGATTTCGCAGTAACATCTGGTGAGACGGGTTTTGAAAAACCAGACTCTCGAATATTCCAGGTGGCTCTTTTGAAAGCTGGCGTACTTGCAGAGGAGGCGGTATTCATTGGGGATCAACTTGATTCTGATATACGAGGTGCTCAAAATGCAGGCATGCATCCGATATTGATGGATCGGTACGGGGGACATTCTCATTATCAGATTCATCCTCGGGCTGTCGATATGGACACAGCCATTGCACTTATTTCGTGATGCTTAGCGTCAATACCCCGTATCATCTTCGCCGTCAATCAGCCGTACCAAAAAAAGAAATGAGATCTAGCTGACATGAAAATCGAACGAGTCGAATCGATCCTGGCCGGTAACCGTCAGATAGTTCAGGTCATCACTGATAATGGGTTGATGGGGGTAGGTCAGTCTGCGTGTTGGGGTTATCTTGAAGCTACCGACGCAGTTGTGAAGAAATTTGCTGATTATCTTGTCGGAAAAGACCCGCTAGATATAGAACATCATTGGCAGTATATGTATCGCATGGGGCCATTCCGCGGTTCGGTTATCTCAGGTGCCGTAAGTGCCATTGACATTGCACTTTGGGACATAAAAGGTAAGACACTAGAAGCCCCTGTTTGGCAACTTTTGGGTGGCAAAGTGAGAGATAAGATTAGACTTCATTTACTTATGGGGGGAATTCGCCCTGATGCCGCCGAGCAAGGGGCTACTGCTGAAGGCCTTCGATTGAATGCCCGAGATGCTGCCGAAGAAGGCTATACCGCCATTAAAACTGATCCCTTGCCTGATGGTTTTCAATCCATGACGCTTTCGCGGTTGATCCATGACACGCGAGAGAATGTAGCTGCAATGCGCGAAGGAGCTGGTCTAGATGTGGATATCATTCTTGAAATGCATCGGAAACTGACCCCGATGAACGCTATAGCTCTTGCGGAGCATTTGTTTGAATTCAGCCCATTGTTTTACGAAGATCCTGTGCAGATAGATTCGATTAAATCGCAGGGAGAAATAGCAAAACGCACTAAACTTCCCGTAGCCAACGGTGAACGGATGCACTCCATCTGGGAGTTTAGAGAGCTGTTTGAAGCTGGAGGCAGCCAATATGCAAGGCCTGATCTTGGGCTTGGGGGTGGAATAACCAGTGTGAAGAAGATTGCCGGTATTGCTGAATCGTACCATTCAGCCCTTGTCACCCATAATTTTTTGGGGCCGGTGTTGACAGCTGCCGCTTGTAATGTAGATGCTTCCATTCCTAATTTCCTTACACAGGAATATTCAATGGAAGATGAGCAACCGTTCAATGCGATATTTAACTCTTCGTGGAAAAGGAATGGGGGTTTTATTGCGGTTCCAGATACTCCTGGAATCGGGATAGACCTTGAAGTGGAATCATTGAAGTCACAACCGTACGTATCACGTGACTTACAGGTTATTCCTATGCGAACCGACGGCTCAGTTGGCTACTCGGTCTAGTGTTTTGCATCTATTTAAGTTGAATATTGATGCCTCAGAATAAACAGATGGCTAGTCTCATTGAGACTAAACTTTCGGCCGCGCTATTTAGAGAATGCCTGGCCTTAGTTGAAGATGGGATTGCTTCACCGGAAGATATCGATACGGTGGTCAAAAACACTATTGGACGTAGACTGGCCGTTGGTGGCCCATTCGAGATCTGGGAGCAGATCGGATGGGACTTGGTTCAAACAATTGCAGGAGAACTTTTCAAAGAGATTTCGAATTCTGAAGAGCCGATGGATCTATTAAGAAATCGAGTCAACTCTGGTCAATTGGGCGTTGAGACTGGTAGCGGGTTTTATGAGTGGTCCAAAGAAGATATTGTTGAAATACGTCAGCGATTTGATGGTTCAGGAACGGAAGATTCAATTGGTGGTGTTCACCAGTGACAACACCCCATGACATAAAAAAAATTACAGTGCTGGGTGCTGGATTAATGGGCCACGGAATAGCGCTTGAGCTCGCAGCGCACCATCGGTCCGTCCATCTTTATGATGTATCCGAACAATTGCTGGATAAAGCTGTTAATCGTTGCCGTGTCGGGTTGAAAGCGTTAAACCAGGCAGGCCTAATTTCCTTCGACGAAATCGAGACTTCTATATCTCGGATTTCGATCAGCTTAAACTTGAGTGAAACAGTAGAGAATACCGATCTCGTGATCGAAGCTGTTTCGGAGAATCTTGATCTCAAGCGCTCCTTATTTAGTAAAGTCGACAAAATAGCTCCGTCCAACGCAGTACTAGTTTCGAATACGTCTACTTTTCTACCAAGTGCACTAGCTGTGGCCACGCAGCGTCCACTTCAAGTTGCGGGTGTTCATTACTACAATCCCCCTCATTTACTCCCTGGGGTGGAGATAATAAAAGGGCCTGAAACATCCGACGATACGGTTGAATTGCTAACAGGGTTTTACAGATCGATCGGTAAGAGGCCCGCATTAATTCATAAAGAAATCCAAGGTTTTATTGGAAATCGTTTGCAAGCTGCTCTACTTCGTGAAGCGATGTCAATTGTTACAAGTGGGCATGCTACAGCGCCTGAGATTGACCAGGTAGTTAGATCAAGGATGGGCAAGCGACTATCCGTAGCAGGGCCATTCGAGCTAGCTGATAATCAGGGCCTAGACTCTGTGCTTGCTTTGGCTGAAAGCGAATTTCCTCTGTTGGCCAAAGATCGGTCGTTGCCGGGTGTTTTGATGGATAAGATCCACGCCGGAGATCTTGGAGTGAAGACAGGGAGAGGATTTTATGATTGGACAGTAGAATCTATTGAGGCATGGCGAAAAAATATGGCTGACTCACTTATCCATATGGCTACCCATGACCGGTAGCGGTCAGCTATGCATCGCGGTACGCTCCAGAGATACATTTTTCAACTTGGAGTGAATTTTGACCGACATCGCACCTAATCCGCACCGTCTTCCATACTCAGTGGTGCCCTCGCATTACCGCATCAAACTTGAGCCGAATCTTGAAAAGGCCACCTTTATCGGTAGTGTTGAGATAGAGGTAGAAGTTGATCATCCCACCGATACCATACAGATGAATGCAGCGGATCTCCTGATTCAATCAGCAAGAGTTGTTGATTCGGTTGGTTCAAATACCGAGGCGGCCGGTATTGCCCTAGATGCAGAAATGGAACGACTCACACTCAGCTTTGATTCTCAGATCTCTTCAGGTCCGCATACAATCGTCGCTGAGTTCACCGGCGTCTTGAACGACCAGTTACACGGGTTTTACCGTTCAACGTTTACAGACGATGATGGCGTCGATCATACGATTGCCACAACTCAATTCGAAAGCACCCACGCGCGCCGTGCATTTCCGTGTTTCGATGAACCTGCCTTCAAGGCGTCTTACGGTGTGACGCTTATTGTTCCTTCCGAACAGTTCGCCGTATCAAACGGTCCGATTATTTCTGAGACAGATCTAAAAAACGGTCGAAGACAAGTAGTGTTCGAAGATACGATGGTCATGTCGACTTACTTGGTCGCGTTCATTGTAGGCCCGTTCGAAGCGACAGACCCTGTAGATGTAAACGGGGTGCCCCTCCGTATTATCCATCCGATTGGGAAAGGCCATCTGACCGATTACTCACTCGAAGCCGGCGCGTTTGCTCTTGAGTTCTTTTCCAAGTATTACGGCATACCTTATCCGGGACAAAAATTAGACATGGTTGCTGTGCCTGACTTTGCATTTGGGGCAATGGAGAATCTTGGATGTATTACTTATCGAGAAGTACTTTTGCTCGTGGACAGGGATCGATCAACCGAGCCTGAACTCCTTCGTATAGCTGATGTTATTGCGCACGAGATCGCCCATATGTGGTTTGGGGACCTTGTAACGATGGAGTGGTGGAATGGCATATGGCTTAATGAGGCCTTTGCTACGTTTATGGCCACTATGGCTTCTGATAATTTCAACCGTGACTGGGGGCGGTGGAACCAGTTCAGTCTTGAGCGTTCAATGGCATTTGATGTCGACTCTCTAAAAAATACAAGGCCGATTGAAATCGAGGTGAATTCACCGGTTGATGCAGAGGGGATGTTTGACCTTCTTACTTACGAGAAGGGTGGATCAGTGCTGCGAATGCTTGAGCAGTTCCTCGGAGAAGAAGAATTCCAAGACGGCATTAGTTATTACCTAAACAAGCATAAGTACGCTAACACCGAGACTAATGACCTCTGGGATGCCATAGAGCATGTTACGAATCAACCGGCGCGCAGAATTATGGATTCGTGGATATTCCAACGCGGTTATCCATTGGTTAGTGCTTCGGTATCTGAAGACGGTTCAACAATTCATCTTGAGCAAGATCGGTTTCTATACAGCCCTGATGAGACAACCGATGCCACAATCTGGTCTGTTCCTGTTGTGTTGAAGGCTGGATCAGGCTCTGAGGTTTCAGAAATCAGATATTTACTTGAGGAAAAATCTTCAGAAGTAAAACTTGATTCACCAGCCGACTGGGTTGTAGTTAATGCCGGAGGAAGCGGGTTCTTTCGGGCGCGGTATACGAAGGACATGTTGAAATCGGTTTCAAGCAGTATGTTCTCGAATCTTAGTTCGATTGAGCGATATGGACTTGTTGACGACACATGGTCTTCGGTTATGGCTGGTCGTACATCCGCAGAAGATTTTCTTGAGTTTGCACGGAGTTTTCAATTAGAAACTGACCTGGATGTTTGGACGGTTCTCTCAGGGTGTCTTTCGGGTCTTGAAAAATTGGTTGAAGGTGAAGCCGAGAACCAATACAGGGCTGTTGTGAGAGATTTGGCGCAGCCTGGACTCGACCGGCTCGGCTGGGAACCTGGAGATACGGATTCACCGCGGGACCTCGAATTACGTGGATTATTTATTCGATTGCTTGCAAATGTTGGAAATGACGACCTTGCGCTAGAAAATGCCAGTGACCTGCATGATTCTTATTTGCGTGATGCTGGTTCGGTTGAGCCAAACATGGCAGCCGCAGTTACTGGGATTGTAGCATCGAAGGGCGATACTGCTAAGTACGATCTGTTTCTCGAAAAATATCGTAATCCTTCGACGCCACAAGAAGAACGGAGATACCAGTCTGCGTTATCCGCCTTCCCTGGTGAGGCAGAGATGAAACGTACATTGAAGATGACTCTTGATGGCACAGTGCGTACTCAAGATGCTCCGTACTTACTTGCGGTCTGTATGCGAAACAAGTACCAGGGCCACCTCGCGTGGGATTTCGTGAAGGAAAACTGGGACGATATTAACGAGACTTTCCCTTCGAACAGCATCGTTCGGATGCTTTCGGGAGTGACCTCCCTGAGTCAACCTGGGCAAGCTGATGACGTCCTTGCGTTCTTTGAAAACCACGATGTCCCTCAGGGGCAATTGACACTTCAACAGACACTCGAAAAACTTGGTGTGAATGTTGCCTTTCGTGAACGTGAAAGCGCTTCATTTTGCGAGAGTTTGACCAGATAGGTGAATTCTCATTTTGGATGGCGGTCTAGAGAGTCGTTGTTATTAAGTTATGCCAGTTATTCAGTACACAAAATCACTCCCCATAGTCGCTGAACCAGATGTTCTTGTTTGTGGAACGGGGTTGGCGGGTATTGGTGCGGCTGTTGGCGCTGCGCGGAACGGTGCTTCTGTGATGGCAGTTGACCGCATGGGATTCGCCGGTGGGTTTTTTACCAACATCATTGGCTCGGCATTCGATGGATTCGTGTACGAAGAGACTGGGAAGCCTGTTGTCGGGGGGCTTGTTTTTGAGATGCTCGAGCGTATGGGTGTCGTTGAACCGGGACAGGCTGGAAGTCTTTCATACAACGTGAATGGTGATTTCACAGAGGTAGAAAAACATCCTGATCGTGTAATTCCGCGTACTGATCCTGAGCTGTTTAAGAAAGCTTCAGACGATGTATTAATTCAGTCTGGCGTGAATTTGCTGTTTCATACTCAGGTGTCTGACGTGATTATGGATAGTGACCGGGTCGATACCGTCATTGTCAGCAACAAAGACGGTATCGTTGCTATACGACCCAGGAACGTTATCGATGCGACAGGTGATGCCGATGTAGCTGCTTGGGCAGGATGCCCATATGAGGTTGCTGAGTCGCTTCAGCCGATGAGCTTACATTTCCGAATTGGCTTTGTTGAACTTACCTTTGAGTTGCGTCGTAAATGTGCTGCCGTTCTGGAGAAGGCACGTTCCGAAGGAAAGATTGGTCTTTATGGAGGTCCGTGGCCGGCGACTTTCTCAGGTCGAGATATCTATTTCAATGTGATTCGTACTCCCGGTAACGCGACTAATCCGAAGGACTGGACGAATGCCGAAATTCAGGGACGTCGTGATGCCTGGACCATGTTTGAGCTGTGGAAAGAAGCTTTACCTGAGTTTAAGGACGCATATTTTTTCACTAGCGGACCGACTGCCGGATCGCGAGAATCAAGAAGAATCGTTGGCGATTACATGCTGACCGGTAACGATATACGAACTGCGCAAAGACAGGATGACGTAGTGGTACTTGGAGCCTGGAGGATAGACCGGCATCCTGATGATGCAGCCGGATATCACGATCAGCCGATTGTGCCTCCATACGATATCTCGTACAGAACGTTGCTTCCCCAGGGCGTAGAAAATCTCTGGGTTGCGGGTCGTTGTCACTCGGCAACTTCTGAGGCTCTCGCATCAAGTCGAGTCACAGCCAACTCGATGGGCATGGGGCAGGCTGCTGGCACTGCCGCCGCGATGGCAACGGTGATGGATGTGGATAATCGTGGTGTTCCGATGACCGATCTGCAGGACAGGTTGATTGCGGCAGATGTGATTTTGGACCCCGCATCTGCTATGTAGGGATTTTAGTTTAAATTTTGGAAGTTTTGATATGAACAATAATTCAGATAAACCGAGACTTGAGTTACCTGCGCTTCCACCTGTGATTTTTGGTGTTCCCGTGCTTATAGGCGCGTTGATACATGTAGTTGTTTGGCGGCATGGCATTATTGGGGGGATAACAGGGGTTGTGGTTGGCGTGATTCTTGTATTAATCGGGCTCTGGATGATTTATTGGACCTGGAAAGTCATGCGCGCCCATGGTGAGCACCCTGAGCCGCGTATTCCTACTCAAACCTTAGTGATGTCGGGTCCGTTCAAGCGAACTCGTAATCCCATTTATTCAGGNTTCTTACTCTTGGCNGCNGGGCTGGCGATNGCACTTAATGCCATGGCCATGCTGATTTCGGTTTTTTTCGGNGTTGCAGCNCTAACCGCNCTTGTAATACGGCGAGAAGAGGCTTACCTNGAGCATGTNTTNGGAGANATATACGTAAAGTACAGTAATCNCACCGGGCGATGGCTGTAATCGCTGCTAGTCAGCTTTTCTATGGGGATTTCTTCCATATCCGTTTAGATATGCCGGTATTTGGGATTCCAACTGCCAGTGTGGCGATTAATCCCATCGCCAAGCTTATCCACAGTGCTAAATCATAGTTGCCCATCGTGTCGTACAACTGACCTGCTAGCCAAACAGCACTCGACGCACCGAACGGCATTACTACGAACATCGTGCCGTAAATTGTGCCCAGCTTTCTGAGTCCAAAAACATCGGAAGTGACGGTGCCAGTCAGTGATATTACGGATGTCCATGAACTTCCGATGATGACGACGCCGAGTATTGCCAGTGGCAGGTTTGTGGCAATCAGTAAGACTACGTATCCGAGTGCTCGCATAGAGTAGGCGATTGTGAGCAAAGGGCGCCGGCCGAACTGATCAGCGAAGTATCCGAATCCTAAGCCTCCGATAAGACCTGCCACGCCGACCGTTGCGAGTGCTCCCGCTCCCTGGACGGCCGTGGCGCCTAAATCTGTCGTGTAGGCAACGAAATGGGCATTCACGAAACCCATTGTGTAGCCTCATATGAAAAAGCCTATTGTCAGTCGCCAGAATAACCCTGTTCGACAGGCTTGTGCGAATGACATTCCAATATTCGGATTGGCCATATCGTCATTGAATTCGCCTGTTGATCCGTTATTTCTGCCAGCCTCGTCCGCATGTTCGCCTGGTCCGGGCCTACTTTTGATAAGCAGGATTACTAGTGGCAAGATAAGTACCAGTAATATTCCTGCAAGTATGAGGTACCCTTCGCGCCAGCCAATAAATGCTACGGCTATTGCAGCGACTGGGACTAGTGCTGTTTCGCCAACTGCTGACCCTGAACCTGCGATTGACATCGCAAGAGCGCGGCGACGGGTGAACCATGCTCCAACAATTTTTGCGACCGCCCCAGGCGAGGCCAAGGTAAATCCAATTCCCATGACGATGAATAAAATATAGGCATGCCACAGTTCTTGTACTGCGGACATTCCAGCAAGGGCTAAACCGCCAATCGCCACACCTATGGCCGCAACTGTTTTTGGGTCATATCGGTCTGCCAGCATTCCAGCGACTGGGCGTAGGCCACCGGTTGCAAGGCCTGCAATTGCAATTGCCCCTGCGAGTGACCCACGGGTCCAGTCAAATTCTTCTGTTACTGGTTTGAGGAATATACCAAATGAAAATCTTGATCCCGCACCGCCGAATAACATTAGCGCAGTGCCGAGTACGACTATCCAGCCATAGTGTATTTTTCGGAATTTAAAGATTTTGGACTCGCTAATTACGTCTGGTTAAATCATCAGGCTAAGGAGATGGAAACGAAGGATATCTGATCCCCTGTCTATATCTAATGTGAGGAGCGATTAAAGACGGTATTCCATAGTGAAAATGGAGATTGTTCCGAACGTTGTTTAATAAAGAAAGGGGATGGATCAAACCATCCCCTTTCATAAAGTCTATTGCAACGTTACTTACTGGCAGCTGAACAGACCGTATCGATGATCAATTGAGTGACTACGTAAGGATCGCAGTTTGCGTTTGGTCGTCGGTCCTCTATGTAACCTTTACCAGCCTTATCGACCTGCCATGGAATTCGTATAGAAGCTCCACGGTCAGATACACCGTATGAGAACTGATCGTATCGCTGAGTTTCGTGTTCACCCGTTAGTCTAAGCTCGACGCCATCACCGTATCCGGCAATGTGCATATCCGGCTTACCGGGAGCTCCCAGAGCTTCAGCAGCAGCGGTACATGCGTCTATTGATTCACGCATTTCTGTAGTTGAGAAGTTTGTGTGACAACCAGCTCCGTTCCAATCACCAGCTACAGGTTTTGGATTCAAGGTTGCCGAAATCGGCGTACCTTTGGGTCCGAGGAATTCTTCAGCGATTCGATAGAGCATCCAACGGGCTAACCATAGTTCATCACCTACTCGTGGTGCGGCAACCGGGCCTATCTGGAATTCCCATTGCCCTGGCATTACTTCGGCATTGATACCCGCAATGTGTAATCCGGCGTCGATACATGCTTGCAGATGAGCGTTTACCACTTCGCGACCGATAATTTCGTCGGATCCAACTCCACAGTAATATCCACCCTGTGGTGCAGGGAAGCCATTGTCTGGCCAGCCAAGCGGAGAGTTTCCTTCGAAGAATGTATACTCCTGCTCTAATCCGAACCAGGTATCGAGATTGCTGTACTGTTCAGCTGAAGCGGCGCATTTAGCGCGAGTATTAGTTGGGTGTGGTGACATATCTGTCAGCAGGGTTTCGCACATCACTAATTTGTTGTTGCCACCTCTAATTGGGTCTGGAGTGACAAGGACTGGATTCAATACCACGTCCGACTGATCACCAGTTGCCTGGTTTGTGGAAGATCCATCGAATCCCCAAATACCGGGTTCTTTATCGTCTGCGATTACCTGGGCCTTTGACCGCAGCTTGGCGGTTGGCTCGGTGCCGTCAATCCATATATATTCGGCTATATAGGCCATGGTTGTTATTCCTCGTTCTGTCACAGCGCGCTCAGGACCCATGTGATCTGAGTGGTGTTTCCGATTTTGTATATGGCGCATTTTACGCGTCAAGTACGCCTTCGGCTAGTTGGTCAACCGTCTATTTTGATTGACGAAGTATCAAGTTACTTCAGACGTGTTTCAAGAGTGTTTCTATTTTGATGCAAGTGTTGGAATCTTATGAAAAGTACTGAAATGACCTATACAGAATTCGACTCACGCCTTTTCAAACTACATAATCTTGTTATGGACCCTGAACATTTCAAACTCTTGGACGGTACTGCTGATGACTTGACTAAGTGGCATCGCAGTAACTCTCCGTTACAACTGGATCTAAAGAGTGCCGATCTCTCGGGGCGAGACCTGAGCGGAAGGGATTTTTCTCGCGCAATGCTCGATAGAGTTAACTTTTCAGGTTCAAATCTCGATGATGCTGTCTTTACCGAGGCGAGGATGCGATACGCTGATTTTTCTGGTGCCTCTATGAACAGAGCAATTCTTTATCGATCAAATTGTGCGGGTGCCAACCTGACTGATACGGACCTTGCCGGTGCATCACTTTACCGTTGCGTGTTGCGAGAAGCTGTTATCAGTGGTGCGAATTTTAAAGCCGCAAAGATATACAAGGTAGCTTGGCCAGAAGGGTACGACGTTTCTGCATATGGCTAATCCGGGTAGATTGACCTTAGCCACTCAGGCCACCTGTAACGCGCATCAAAGTTTCCTGTACCAGCAACTCGTGATCAAGTGACCGAAGTGGTTCTGATTCTCCGCGTAGGTTTCGCACAAGCTCAGCAAAAGTATCGACGTAACGGGCCCTGTCTTCGATTTTCACGATGTTGACGCCGGCAGTGTAACGGTCCTGATCTTCTTCAAGCGTAAGTCTGATAGTGTCAGCTGGTTCGAAAGGTTCCATTATTGCTGAACCTTTTGTTCCATAAACTTCGAACCTTCTTGCCATCGGTTTTGTTTCCATCGCAGCGATATCGATGGTTGCAATCGCTCTGGTGTATTCAAATACGCCGAGTGTGTTGTCCATCATCTCGCGTGTTTCTGATGCGGAATTTTGGAAGAACCGCGTAACTTTGTTCGGCCGTCCTAGTATCCATACGACTTGATCAAGCATGTGTCCACCTAAGTCAAACATGACACCCCCTTGGTAATGTGCCAGACCTTCCCGTCCAGTAAGCTGTCCTTCGGGATTTTTTTCAGGTAGCCAGGTTGACATGTGTGCCCTTACCTGAAATATACGACCCAGGAACCCAGATCTAGCCCAGTTAGCAATTCTTTCGAATCCATCATGCTTTCGAAACATGTATCCCATCTGTAATAGGGTTCCCTGAGATCGCGCCAGCTCAACCACGCGTTCAAATCTCTGGTAGTCGTTACCCGCTGGTTTGTCGTAAAAAACGTGTTTGCCTGCTCTTACGATTTTTTCAGTTTGTTCCAGGCTTTCTTGATTTGAGCCCTCTGATGAGACGGCGACGATTGACGGGTCTTCCAGTATTTCTTCGGCGCTATCTAGGAAATTTGTTTGATTCCAAGACTCGCTTCCTTCTACCTGTTTTCGGCGAATCTCGTCTGGTTCAAAAACTCCAACCAGTTCAACTTCAGGATGTTCGTTCATGACCTGCATTACACCTTGTGCATGGCCATGCTTTGTTCCTATTTGAGCCATTCGAAGTTTTTCGGGCATTTGAACAGTTTCTCCGTTTGATTGGGCAACTTTGATAGTTACTGCATTTTCGTAACAAAGAGTGTCGCAGCAGTTTACGCCGTGCTTAGATTGAGCGCACTGCTTCAATGAATGTCTTGATCAGTTTGGGATCTTTTACGCCATCAGTTTCCACTCCACTTGAGACATCGACGCCCCATGGGGCAAGCTGTGATATCGCAGCTTGAACATTTTCTGATTTAAGTCCGCCCGCAAGCAAAACGTTGCCCTGTTCGGCGACACCTTCGGCGGCGGACCAGTTGAAAGATCTTCCAGATCCACCAGGTGTATCAATGTCAAAACGATCGAGAATCACCCTATGTCCTGCATTGAGATGTGATTCAACGATTTTGTAGAGGTCGTTTGGCTCCGTACCGTCTTTGACTCGTATTTGTCTGAAGATAGGTAAATTCAATTTCGAGACGTAGTCGGGATCCTCTTCTCCGCATAGCTGTACGAAGTCTAGATCTGTTTCGTCAGCAGTTTGGTTGACAAAATCTAGGCTCTGATTTCTAAAAAGGCCTACCAATTTTGTTGATGTAGTGACTTGAGTTGAGCTCCGGTACTCATTGATTATTTGAGCAGCTTCATCCGGTTGAAGCTGTCTACGCACGCCATCGACAAATACGAAGCCTAGAAAATCTGCTCCGCATTCGGATGCCACTGATGCTGCTTCTGCGCTGCGTAGCCCGCATATTTTTATTTGCGTGTAGTTCTTGGTCATCTCATCAACTGACCTGGATTTCAGCCATTTCTCTTGCCAGGTTACTTACGTTCCCGCCTGCCCTCATCAATGATTCACCTACGAGAACGGCCTTAGCGCCTGCTCGA
>NYZY01000024.1 GCA_002687335.1 Chloroflexota bacterium | reverse complement strand
TCCTTACTAATTTTGTTCATAATGAACTAAAAATATTTAAGTGATAGATTAATTTGCCCGTTATATAATTAAGTTTATAATCTAAACCCATGATAAAATATTTTCTTTTTTTAGTTTTATACAGTGGAATCCTAATTGGTCAGGTTTTTAATGGGATGACGCTTTTTTCTCCAACCCAAGGCGGTGGTGGTGGCGGGGATTTCTTTACATATTTAACCGATAATGATATGAATGTGCTTCATTCCTGGTCCCATCCACGTGGTGCGGCAAGTATGGCTTATTTAATGTCGGACAGCATTTTGTATTATCCTTATCGAGTTCAGAATCCGACCATGACGGCTGGTGGTGTAGGTGGTGGTGTTTCGAAATACAATTGGGAAGGCGATTTGCTCTGGTCCTATGAAATCGCAAATGAAACCTATCAGCATCATCATGATATTGAACCGCTTCCGAATGGTAACGTATTGATGATCGCATGGGAATTGAAAACTGCAGAAGAAGCTTATGCAGCAGGGCGTCAGCAAATAAATAATTCCTTGAATGTAATGTGGTCGGAAGCTGTGTTCGAGCTCGAACCAGTTGGTATTAACGATGTAAATATTGTTTGGGAATGGCACTTATGGGATCATCTTATTCAAGACGCTGATTCAAGCGCTGAAAACTATGGTGTCGTCTCAGAGCATCCAGAACTGCAAGATGTGAATTTTGGAAATGCAGGCAGTAATCAAGGTCCTGGTGGCCCAAATGGCGATTGGAAGCATTTTAATGCTATTGCATACAATGCGGAATTAAACCAGATTGTGGTTTCTTCGAGGCATCATAGTGAAATCTATATAATTGATCACAGCACCACGTCGGAGGAAGCATCAACTCACTCTGGTGGCAATTCCGGCATGGGCGGTGATTTCCTTTATCGCTGGGGAAACCCCCAGGTTTATGACAGGGGAACCGGTTCAGATCAAACGTTAAACCATCAACATGGCGTAAACTGGATTTCTGACGGATATCCTGGAGGAGGAAATTTGATATTATACAATAATGATTATGCGAATAATTCATCTGCCGTATTTGAAATTGAAACGCCCGTGAATACGGATGGAACATACAATTTGGAACCTAATCAACCCTTTGGCCCAAATGTTCCCGTTTGGATGCATACCGGTAATTTTCACACCCAAATGCAGGGTGGCGCTTTTCGTTTACCGAATGGCAATACGTTCATAACGGATTGTGATGATGCCATTATGTTTGAAGTGACCAATGATCATCAAGTGGTTTGGAGTCATGATTATGGCGGTGGCCAAACTTTTATCGCCCGAGCACAAAAGTATCCTATGGATTATCTCGGTGGAGGATTTCCAGAATATACCATCGGTGACATTAATTTTGATGGTGTTATTGATGTGTTGGACATAAACTATCTTGTTGACATGACTATGAATTACGGATACGAACCAACACCACCAGCAGACTTTAATAATGATGGAAACGTCAATATCAGCGACGTCATTTTTCTGGTTCAGTTCATTTTAACCAATTAAATAATCTAAAAAATAAACGTCTTTAAACTTGTCCTATTTTTGAAATATTTTTAACTTTGGAAACGATATATACGATAATCGTTTCCATTATTTATGTCACATATTTCGCCGAAAGATCAAATATTGTCTGAAGGTTTTGAATCCGTTATCGATTCAGGCGTCCGATCCTTTACGGTCGAAGCTTTATCTCAACGCTTAGCCATGAGTAAAAAAACGATCTATAAGTTTTTTCCTACAAAAGATAATTTGATTCATGCCATTTTGAAATTTGCCATGAATCGCGTTGAATCCATTTTCGAATCCGTTATGGCGAATGAACCAAATCCTGCCGTTCAATTCATCAAAATCATGGAAAAAATTTCAAAAATTATGGGAAAGACGTCAGTTCACCGGTTGGTGGAACTAAAATCACAATATCCGATGATTTGGCGTGAGATCGAGCAGTTTCGTCTAAGTAGAGTGGACAAATTTTATGACATTCTTATAAAGGGACAGGAAGAAGGATTGGTTCGGAATGAGATAGACGTGAAAATGACGGTCATTATTTACATCAATATCGTCAATACCACGTTTCAGCCTGAGTTTTTCATCAAATACGATTTATCCGTTAAAAATACAATTCAAGGGTTTGTGGATATTGTGGCAAGAGGCATTTTCACCAAAAAAGGAATGAAGGCAATTGAAAAATACTATGAACGATAAGATTAAAAATTATTCGGATCATCCTATACGGCGATGGTTTATTTATCAAAGCATAAATCATCCGGTTCGATCCGTTGTGGTGTCGTTGCTTGCAACGATAGTGATGGCTTCCGGATTAAAATTTTTGGTAATAGATGATGATATGATGAAAATGTTACCCCAAAATCTGGAGTCACGGAAGGCATGGGATTCTCTCCAGGACGAATTCGGCAGTACGGAAGTTATTTTTGTGGCATTCGGCGAAAAGGGTCATTCCATTTATCATCCGGATGCCTTACGAGTGCTCTGGGATGTGGCCATGGAATTGGAAGACTTGCCGGAGGTGGAGGAAGTGACCAGCATCGCGACTGCGACTCGAATGGACAATGATGAAGGCGATTTGCTCATTCAGGATTTGCAATCCGATCGTGATTTGGGTGAAATTGAAATAGCCGGCATTCGAGATTATCTCAATAAATATCCGAATGTAAAGAAACGTTTCATCAGTCAAAAGGAGGACTATCTTATTTTAATGGTACAGCCATATGATGACATTGGATTGGATCAATTTCGGAATAAACTTGTAGAAATTACTGATCCAATTCTGACGAATTACGAAATCCATTATGGCGGATCTGCCTACATCACGGGTACGGTTCCTGAACTGATCCGGAACGACGTTCAGTCCTTGATGAAGATGGGCATTTTTATTATGGTGATTATTCTCTTATTGAATTTGAGAAGCATCCCTGGCGTATTGATGGTCATGATGGTGATTGGATTATCCTTGGTTTCTATGATGGGGTTTATGGGATGGGTATACAAATTAACGGGATCGGATCGATTTTTGTTTACTATGATGAATACGTCCATGCCCATTATTCTATTAACCATAGCCAATTCTGACGGTGTACATGTGATGGCAAAATTTTTCAAGGAGATGCGGTTGAAAGGTGATGTCCCACAAGCGTTGGCAACAACCATGGATTCTTTGCTAGTACCAATATTCTTGACAAGTATAACGACCGTGGCTGCTTTTTTGACAATGATTTCCTCTCCACTGGAACCGATGATTGGGTATGGTGTTACCGTTTCTGCAGGTATCATTTGGGCCTGGTTTCTAAGTTCGGTTCTTCTTCCTGCCGTTATTTCTATTAAAAAATGGAACTTGGAATCAAAAGCAATCAAAGAAATGAGCCTATTCGAAAAAACGATCGATCGTTTGGGAAAAGTCGTATTGACTCATCCAAAATACGTTTTTTCAGCGGGTATCATTTTAGTGGTTTTCGGGTTGTTTGGATTTCATAAAATTTCTATTGATGTGAATTTTGCAAACTTTTTTAAACCGGGGTCAGAAATTCGAGACAGCATGGATTTCATGGACCAAGAGATGACAGGTACTTTAGATTTAAGAGTTCGAATAGATGGTGACATGCGGGACCCACATGTACTCAATGACGTGAGTTCGCTTCAAGCCTTCTTGGAAAAAGAAGATAAAGTTTCCTTAAGTTATTCATTTGCCGATGTGGTGAAACAAATGCACCGAACGTTTATGGACGACGAACTGACCCATTACACAATTCCGGATTCAGCATCAAAGATAAAAAACTTGATTAGAGGGTTTTCAAATGATTATTCGTCTGTTGTTGATGATATGGATTATGAAAGCGGATTGATGACGGTACTTGCCAAAATAATGAGTACGGATGAAATATTCCATTTTGCAAATAAAACCAATGCATATATTGATGAAAGTTTAACCTCGGACATAAGTGTATCTGTGACGGGGATGATTATTGTTATCCGCGACATGGTAATCATGATCATTCGGTCATCAGCATTCAGTATCACTTTTTCATTAATAGTGATCGGATTAATCGCTTCAATATTTTTTAAGCGCATATTATGGGGAACCTTGGCTGTGATCCCACTAACGTCTGCTGTGATACTAAACTTTGGATTGATGGGCCACTTTGGTGTAACGCTCAATCATATTACGGCGATTTTATCGTCTATTATCATTGGTGTAGGTGTTGATTTTGCCATTCACTACATTTCCCAATTTCGCCGGTTGTCCCGGAAAGTGAATCCCGATCAGCTAAGTCGTGAAGTGATCGATGATGTTGGATATCCCATTATTTTGGATGCTTGCTCAAATATGGGCTTTGGCGCTTTAATGTTTTCTGTATTTCTCCCTATCCAATATATTGGCGGATTAATGGTATTTGCCATGGTTTCTACTTCGCTGGGCACACTAACAATTTTATCTGCACTGACGGAATTGCTGAAAAAACGCTTAATAGATGGGTATAAATAAGTTGAAAAAAAGCAAAATTACCGGAATAGGATTTCATGTCCCGGAGCAGCTCGTGACCAATCAGGATTTGACTTCGATAATGGATACTTCAGACGAATGGATCAGAACCCGATCCGGAATCGAGCAAAGAAGATGGGTTCAAGGTGATGAAGCCGCATCTGATTTAGCTATTCCTGCATCCATTAAAGCCATGGAAATGGCCGGTGTCAATCCAGAAGATATCGATGTGGTCGTAGTAGGGACCATTTCCGGAGATTATTTTTTCCCCGGTGTAAGTGCACAACTTCAAGCTGAATTAGGTTTAAGAAACATTGCCGCATTTGATATTAAAGCTGCCTGTTCAGCATTCGTGTATAGCCTGTCGATAGCGGATCAATTTATCCGAACCGGTCAATATACGACTGCTCTCGTTGTGGGTGCTGAAGCACAAACGAAATTCATCAATAAATCCACAGAGGGGAGAGATATAGCTGTTTTATTTGGGGATGGTGCCGGTGCGGCTGTGCTCCAAGTGAGTGATGATGAAAGTGGAATTCTATCCACGCATTTACATTGCCAAGGTAAAGATTTAAAAAATCTATGGATGGAGGGCCCGGGTTCATCTGGCGATAATCAGATAAATAAAATGACGATTGAACAAGCAAAAAGATTTGAACCCTATATGAATGGGAGAGAAGTATTTAAAAATGCAGTGGTTCGATTTCCAGAAGTTATTCATGAAGCGTTGGAAAAAAACAATCTGTCTATCGATGATATTTCATTAATTATTCCTCATCAGGCAAATTTGCGAATTATTCAATCCGTGGCTAAACGAATGGGCGTTGAACAGGATAAATTTTATGCTAATATCCAAAGATATGGCAATACAACGGCAGCGTCTATTCCCATAGCTCTATGTGAAGCGGTGGAAGAAGAGAAAGTAAAAGAAGGTGACACTATTATTTTGGCCGCCTTCGGCGCTGGGTATACGTGGGCATCTGCAGCCATTCGGTGGTAAGAATCCAATCAATAGCAATTTTCAAAGGGAAAATATTATGAATAAAATCCTAATCATACTCACTTTCATGAGTTCTGTTTTTTCACAAACAGGATTTGAAATAGCCACAATGGTAGACGAGAAACCAACTCCGATGGACATGTCGAACAAAACAAAAATGATATTGACCAATTCCAAGGGAAAATCCCGGTCCAACGCTATGATATCCAAATCTATAGATGGAAATAAAAAACAATTAATTTGGTTTTTAGAACCGAAAGATGATAAAGGAGTGGCATTTTTGAAAATTGAACACGATGATAAAGATGATGAAATGCGTATGTGGCTCCCCGCTTTTAAAAAAGTAAGACGAATATCTTCCAAGAAAAAAGGGGATGCTTTTATGGGATCTGATCTGAGCTATGAAGATTTATCCAGTCGAAATTTGGATGAGAACGACTACAATCGATTGGATGATGAAGTCGTGGAAGGTAAAGATTGCTATGTATTGGAGATCACTCCTGGAAAGGAAGCAAATTCATCTTATTCAAAACATGTGTCATGGATTGAAAAATCATCGCTTGTGGGTGTAAAGGAGGAATCTTACGATAAGCGCGGACGCTTGAAAAAAGTTAAAGAATTCACTTTTCAGATTCTGAAGGACTATCACGTCATTAAAAGGGTTTTTGTGAAGGATGTTCAGAAAACACATTCTACAGAGGTTACGTTTTCGGATGTGCAGGTTGATTCAGGCATTGATAAAAATTTATTTCAAGAAAAAAATCTTAAGCGCCTTCCAAGAGATTAACTAAATGAAAAAACTGATTTGTTTTGTTTTTCCAATCACGACATTGTTGGGGCAGATCAATTACACTGGTTCAATTAAACCAGGAAATATGTATCGTTTATCGGATCAATCAGAAATTTCACTTCCTTTCAGATTAGGAGAACAGGAGGTAGGGTATTCACTCGGTGATTTTGAAATTAAAACAAACTCTGCATTAGAATATCGTTGGTCCAACAATGAAAACGAATTCCAACTTCGTGAAGCTTACCTCATGTGGTATCCAAGTTGGGGAGAAGTGAAAGTAGGGAAACAAATTCATGCTTGGGGCGCGGTGGATGGGAACAATCCAACGGATAATTTGAATCCATACGATTATTATTATATGTTCCTTCCCGGAGCGGAACGGAAGGTTGGGACTGTCTCAGGTTCGTTAAAATACTATTGGAACGATTGGCAATTCGAAGGTGTATTCATACCTGAACATGAAGGGAACCGATTCCCATTTGGTGAAACTG
>NYZY01000023.1 GCA_002687335.1 Chloroflexota bacterium | reverse complement strand
ATTCGGTAGCTCTTCTTGCCCATTGGGTAGCATCGAGTGTAGTCGGCTTGCGTCCACCGTGGGTGTAAACCTGCCACGAAATACCTTCTGCTATTTCCGAGTCGTTGTTGCGTTTTGTGGTTTCGTCACTGTTTCTCTTCACATCCATCGCCAAAACTACGCATTGCGATCCGAATTCTTTTGCACATTCTTCAATTAATTGAGGATTTATGATAGCGGCGGTATTGATGGAAACTTTGTCAGCTCCAGCTTCAAGCATTTTTCTCATATTATCGATGGAACGAATGCCGCCTCCCACCGTTAGTGGTATGAAAACCTCTGAGGAAACTTTTTCGACTACCTCGACCATGATATTTCGTGCGTCAGAAGACGCAGTGATATCGAGAAACACCAACTCATCTGCACCTTCAGCGTTATAGAACGCTGCAAGTGCAGAAGGATCGCCTGCATCTCGAATATCGACAAAACTGACGCCTTTCACTACGCGGCCAGCATCGACGTCTAGGCATGGAATGACACGGCGCGTCAACATCGCTGAATCTCCGGTCTACTTACGGGCGACGATGATGTATCTGTGAGGAGTCAGTTGGCGAGAGGTAAGAGTGGTGAAGCCAAGAGCTTCCACGGCTTTTCTCAAATTCTCTTGGGTTAATCGTTTTGAAGCCGCAGGTCCGACTTGAGGTTTACCTTTTATAGGAAGCCACTCTACGATTGACATCCAACCCGATTTTTTTAACAGCCTAGCGCCTTCTTTGATTAAGGTCTTTGGGCGATTTGCCTCGTTCAATACGTTTGAAAACACGACGCCATCGAGCGATTCATCATCCATTGGCACACTATTTTCTTGCGAGACCAGTGTTTGAATGTTGCCGAGTCTGGCAGCTTTTCCTTGGGCCTCGACGTGCTCCAACATTTCTTTTTGTACGTCAATGGCGTAACAGGTCCCCATGTATAGATATTTCGCTATGGGAATTGATAGCCAGCCGGGACCAGAGCCGATATCGGCAACCTTGTGATCGGCATGTATGGGAACCAATGCGATCATTGATTGTGGATCGTACGTTTCCTCAAGAGTCGGGTTTAGCAGAGCATTCACTTTACTTACCGAAGTTTTTGTTGGCATTCGTTTCTATTCCGTTCGAACATTTCATCTGTACCGCTTCATTTGCCATTTAGTTTCATGGAATCAATTGTTTTTATGGCATGCCTTAAATCTAGCGCACCAGAGTAAATTGCCATGCCCGAAATGGCACCTTCTACACCTATCTTTGACAGATGGACTAGATCTTCCACGGAAGCTATTCCACCAGCGACAATAATAGGATATCGCAGGTTGTTCTTTAGTTCGGTAATTGCAGCAAAATTTGGATGCCCCATTGTGCCGTCTCTGTTGGTGTCCGTGTAGATAAATCTCCGAACTCCACGATTGACCATTTGGTTTGCGAGATTGATAGCGGACTCTTTCGTTTGTTCCATCCAACCATGAGTCTGGACTATGCCATCCTTAGCATCGATGCCGACAATAATGTGATCGCTACCAAGATCATCAACAGCGGCCTGAACTTCATCCGGGGCTTCAATAGCTGCCGTTCCAATAATTACTCGGTCAACACCCATATCTAGGATCATGCGGGCTTCAGCAGCGTCTCTTATTCCACCACCCAGTTGAATGGGGATATCGATAGCTTTCGCAATCGCTGAAACAGCATCTTTATTACCCCGCACTCCATCTCTGGCTCCGTCGAGGTCAACAATGTGCATTCTGCGCGCACCTTGGTCGGCCCATTTTTTAGCCACAGCGACGGGATCATCGTCAAACACGGTTTCTTTTTCGTAGTCACCTTGGATCAGCCGCACGCATAATCCGTTTCTTAGGTCGATTGCGGGGAGGATATCCATTTAATTTGCCATTGGCTGATTTTCGTTATTTTTCGTAGATAAAGATAGGTTGAAAAAATTTTTGTAAATTTGTAGACCAATGGAACCACTTTTTTCAGGGTGGAACTGGGTTCCGATAACATTTCTTCGGACAACCGCAGCACAGACTTCAACTCCATAGTTAGCGATGGCTGCGACTTCTGATTGCTCATCCGGAACACAACGATATGAGTGAACAAAATAGAAATGAGAACCTTGTGGTATTCCTCTGAAAATAGGATTTCTTTCGGTTTCGCCATCAGTGAAATGTACTTCGTTCCATCCGATGTGGGGAACTTTCATCTTGTTTCCAAGTTTGTCTTTCATTCCTGNTGGAATGAGTTTGACGCTTCCCTGNACGAGACCGAGNCCNGGTAANTNACCTTCTTCAGAGCTGTTAAACAAAACCTGTAGACCGATGCAAATGCATAGGAGTGGTCTTCCTGAAGCAGCGAACTGTTTCACTGGGTCAGTTAATCCGAGTGAATTCAATGCTGTCATCACTGCGTCACTCGCTCCTACGCCCGGTAAAACAGCTGCATCGGCTGATGCCAGTTCTTCTGGATCCGATGTGATGACTGGATTTGCTCCAACTTTTCGTAGAGCCTTATCAACGCTGTGCACATTAGCCGCACGGGTGTTGATAATGACAATTTTTGGGGCCAGAAAGCTTTCAGTCATATGTATGTTCTAGCATGAATGTACGCGAAGTTAATTTTAGTTTGCCTTATTGATTGTAGTTCGTAATTTCTTAAATCAGTGTTTTATAGACAAAATTTATGGCAAAATTTTTGCGTGAAAGTCCGATACACGCGAGAATAGAGTGGGAATAGTTAAATAGCACAGCAGGTGAAGAATTCATGACGACAATGTCGCCGCAACATTCTGTACCAATCAATACGATTCAGATTACCGAAAAAGCAGCCAGCAAAGTAAGGCAGTTCGCTGCTGATAAAGGCATGGTGAAATTTGGCCTTAAGGTTGCAGTCAAGGGTGGTGGTTGTTCGGGGTTGACGTACGTGTTGGAAATCGTGGATGGCCCCGAAGCTGATGATAAGTTGATAGAACATCATGGGGTTGAAGTTTACGTCCCCAAAAAGGCATTCGTGTTTCTTGCCGGTACTGTGCTGGATTTTTCAGATGGGTTGAATGGCAAGGGATTTGAATTTGCCAATCCTAATGCTGCTAAAACTTGCGGGTGTGGCACCTCTTTTTCGGTTTAATTTCGGTCAATCCTTTCAGTAAGCGGTTTGGGTTGCCGATTGATTCTTTGTATGCAGTGTCCAATCATCTATGTTTGATGGAAATCACAATCAGTTAAACGCTTTTGAAAAAGGGTGTGCGATAGTTCGTTGGGTTAAACCGACGATTATTAAGATGGTGGGCAGAGATGCCCTAGATCTTCTTCATCGGCTCACGACCAAAGAATTGTTGACTGTTACCCCAGGTACAGCTCGTCGGACTGTACTAACTTCGAATCGGGGTCGAGTTATAGACGTATTTCTCGTTGCACACGTTTCTGAAAATACATTGCTTCTGATTTCGGACTCAAAGGATCCAACGAGGACGATCTCCGCAATAGATTATTTTACAATCGCTGAAGATTCTGAGCTAAAAGATCTCTCCGAATCCTACGCTAGGGTTTCATTAATTGGTCCAAGAACCCGTGAAGTTGTGGCGTCAGGATTAGGGATCAACATTGATTCTGACAAAGTGCTAAACATGGATTATCACGGTTCAGAAGTGACGTTTTCTTCAGATACCTCACGTGGTGTTACCTGGGTGGATGTTGTAATTCGCTCGCCTGAGGTGGGCTTAGTGTCGGCATTGCTATCAGCTGGTGCAGTCGAGACCAATTCGGATAATTTTGAGTTATTTCGAATATTGCATGAAATACCCGGTTGGGATTGTGAATACGGTGACCATGCCAATCCTATAGAAGCAGGACTTTACTCTCTTATAGATTTCGATAAAGGTTGTTATGTCGGTCAAGAAGTGATCGCCCGGCTTGATACCTATGACAAGGTACAACGTAGTGTTAAAGTACTAGAATCGAAGTCACCGCTCGCAAAAGGCGCCAAGCTCACTTCAGGATCTAAATTGGCGGGTTTTGTGACGAGTCCTTCTTCATTGGCTAGCCTTGATGGACGTTACTTGAGTCTCGCGTTAGTCCGAAAAGCATTCTGTAAAACAGCGTCAGTGGTGGACTCCCAAGGTATCTCAGCGGTGGTTCGTTAATCGGATTATTCGTGTCGTAAAGTTTCTCCACCATCGACGACGATTACTTGCCCTCGGATCATTTCTGCGTCAGAACTGCATAGCATAGCGACAACGTTCGAGACGTCTTCAGGGGTAATTGTTCTCCCTGCAGGGGTTGGGCGAGATGCAAGATCTCTTATTCCGAGTTGATCGGGGAATGCATTCAGAGCTTCTGTCATTACGAACCCTGGAGAAACGGTGTTCACAGCAATGCCCTTAGGACCGAGTTCTACAGCTAGGTAACGAGTTACAGCCTCTATAGCTGCTTTTGATACGCCTACTGCGAAATAGGCTGGTAATACCCAAGTTGATCCAGGACTTGAGATATTGATTATCCTGCCGCCATCTGGCATTAGCCTGGATGCTGCTACAGAAAGCATCCAAGGACCACGCGCGTTTATATTCATGGTCCAGTCCCAGTGCTTCACCGAAAGTTCAGTAGTTGGGCGCATAACGCCTGAAGCGGCATTATTAACCAAGATATCTAGCTGACCAAATTGTTTTTCGATTTTACTGACCAATGAATCAATTGCAGCTTCTTCTCCAACGTGGGCCTTTATACGGGTTGTTTTAATACCCTGTAGCTTTAGTTCCTCGACTGTAGTTTTAGCGGCTTCATGATTTTTGAGGTAATTAATAATCACCGTCGCTCCACGACGACCTAACTCCGAAGCGATGGATTTGCCGATTCCGCGGGAACCGCCGGTTACCAATGCTATTTTCCCCGAAAGATTTTGGCTAATTGTCAAGGATTTGATCCGTGTTTAATTCGAGGCGTTGCTCGATTAAATAGTAGCAGTGTTCGGTTTGCATTAAGTTTGAGGATTAAATTGCCATTCCGCCATCGACGCGAATGATATCGCCTGTGATGTACTGAGCTTCATCAGTTGTCAGAAACACTATTGTAGGTGCTACTTCGTCTGGTTCCCCAAACCGTCCTTGGGGGATCCATGTCATAACTGTATCTCGCTGCTTGTCAGAAATATCCGCTGAAGTTGCAGTTGTGATGTATCCAGGAGCGACGACATTCACAGTTATTCCTCTAGTAGCAACTTCTTTTGCGATCGATTGAGTGAAGCCGAGTACAGCTGCTTTCGAAGCCGAGTAGTTGGACTGGCCTATGTTACCTCTCATACCCACCACCGAAGAAACATTCACGATTCGACCCCACCGGCCCTTGATCATGCCGGTGATCACTTTATGGGTGCAATAGTAGGTGCCATACATATTGACGCCCATGGTGTGTTCGAACTGATCATCCTTCATTCTCATAAGTAAGGAATCGCTGATAACACCTGCATTGTTAATCAATATTTCTATCGGTCCATGCGCTTCGACGGCCGCATCGATCATAGCGACAGCAGTTTCTTTACTGGCGACACTCCCTCCTACTGCAATAGCGGTGCCTCCAGTGGCGCGTATTTCTTCTACAACTGCTGTAGCTTCTTCGGGGTGGCTGTTGTAATTAACTGCTACTCGATGCCCGTTTGCTGCTAATCGAATGGCGGTAGCACGTCCGATTCCGCGTGACCCTCCGGTTACTAATGCGCTTCTTGGTATATTGCCACCCAATTTTTGTTCCTTACGCTACACAGTACAAGATACAGTGCAACTAATTCTTAACTGTAATTCTGATTCTGTCGAGTTCAGCCTGTTGTGCTTCGATCAGTCCCGTGTCTACTACATACTTGGCAGTTCCGATAGCGTTTGCTGCGGCATCTACACCTGAGGACCCATGCCCAACAATGGCGAGACCTTTTACACCTAGTAGGGGACCACCCCCAAAGGCTTCTAAAATATTCATCTTTTCGAAAATTTCTTTCGATAGTTTTTTACTTGCTGCCGTATCCCCAAGGGTTTTATGAACATGGTTTACTATGGCGCTGCCAAGACCTTCAGTTAGCTTGAGAATTACGTTTCCGACGAATCCATCACATATAACAACCTCAGCTTTGCCGTTTGGTAGATCGTTCGGTTCAATATTTCCTATGAAGTTCAAATCGATAGCGTTAAATAATTCCGTTGTCTCTTTTACAAGG
>NYZY01000022.1 GCA_002687335.1 Chloroflexota bacterium | reverse complement strand
GTCTGTAATAACGGTTGATGGACAAATAGGTGCAGGTGGTCTTGAATTAGGTAGGCGCATAGCTCAAACGATGGATTTTGATTTTGTTGATAAGATCGCTCTTCCACGATCACCTGTTACAGATGATCGTAAAGATGTGAATACTTTTGCAGATCGTTTCTGGTTGTTTGTCGAGCGCGCTATTTCGGGGATTGCCAGTGGAAACGCAATTGGTGATCCGTACTTTCATGTGCCTGAAGATCTCCTTTTACCATTGACGTGGGATAGTGATGGTCCTATAGCCGCAAACATGAAGGATTTTCATCCTGCTGGCATCGATGAGGTTTTCGATCTTGGAAATACCGTTCTGGTTCATCGTGCGGGATGTGTTGAGGCTGGTGATCGTAGTGCATTAAAGGTTGGGTTATTTGCTTCTTGGGGAGATCGTGTCGCACGAGTTATGAGCAGGGAAGGATTGAAATCCGTTTCTGACGCTGAATACTCTATCAAGCGGCGAGAGAAGCTCCAGCGCGAGTATTTTTCGGATATTCATGGTGCTCAGCCAGATGATCGTAATCTCTACGACATATCGATTGATACAAGCTTGGAAAGTATTCCGGTTGCTTCGATAAAAGTGGCTAAGTTTGCCCGACAAGCTATGGCTTTTCAAACTGCTTGATTATTGGTTGAGTGATTAGCGGTCGAGGTTTTTCAGATACTCTTGTCTAGGTATAGAGGGCATAATTGACTCCATGCTAACTAAATCCGCCAGACAAATAATGACATCCCCTGTAGTAACGATTACTGCTGACAGGCCTGTTTCCGAAGCAGCAAAAACCATGCTAGAAAATAGCATTGGGTCACTGGTTGTCATTGACGCTCAGGGCATGTTTATAGGATTACTTTCAGAGTCTAAATACTTGCCTGAAGAAACTGTATTGCCTTATCTTCGTCAATCAGTTTTGCGACTTCTGGGCAGTGAGCTCGGAGACCCTGAAAATATTGAAGAAGTGATACACAATACGCGTAACACGCTTGTCGGAGACGCTATGCAATCGGATTCCACCACCGTCACATCTCATACGCATTTAGCTGATGTTGCCAAGATTATGGTTTCAGGTGGCAATCATCATTTGCCGGTGGTTGATGATGGTGTACCGGTGGGGATGATCTCTCGTCACGATCTCTTGGCATTATTTGCTAATTCTGACTAATCCTGTTCCGGCATTGCAGTGAGTTTAATGTGGCCTTTTGTGATTTGATCTGAGATGTCATTCAAGTCCTTTGGGCTTTCTATGCTCGTCCAAGTGCTGCTGGAGTGATAGGCGGCTAGCCGACCTTCGCTTGCAAGATCTTGGAACGTTGTCGTTTCATGATCACCTAAATCTGGTAAAAGCGATTCAATCTGCCTGTTGAATAAATAAACACCAGCATTGATCCAAAATGGTAGCGGACCCTTTTCAGTGAATTTGGTCACGATGTTTTGGTTATTGGATTCAACTATTCCATATTGGCTGTTGTATGGAACTAACATGATTGTGCCTATTGCACCTGTTTTGTGATGTAGATCGGAGATAGGAGCAAGTGGCTGGTTTGTAATGATGTCGCCGTTGGCAACCAGTACATTTGTTGCATTGTCTGGTGCCAGCGAAAGGCCTTGTTTGAGTGCGCCTCCTCGACCCAGCGGTGTGTCCTCAAATGAATAGTGTGCGGTGACGCCGTGTTTGGATCCATTGTCAAAATAGTTCTGGATCATCTCGCCCTTATAGCCGCAGAGGAATATCACATCCGTTACTCCTTGAGACCGCATCCAATCAACCTGGTAGCTAATTATTGGTTTGCCATTGATTTCAACCATGGGTTTTGGACGATCATCAGTTAATGGACGTAGGCGCTCACCCCTTCCGCCGGCGATACTAAGGGCGAAAAATCGATCACTCATTGGCTGTCCTCAATTGAAATTGCTGTCAGTGCTAAGCAGGTTACCAGCAGTTACCATTTCCTCACGATATGCTTGACGTCATATCATTCGACTATCAATTCACTATTATTCGATAGATTCGACGATTCTCCCCAGCAGCCCTTGCATCTCTTTGCGGTCACTGATCTGTTCATCNGAGTCGAANACGCCTCTCGACGGGTAAGTACCTGGTGATTGAACCACGACCAATTCTAGAGANGGGCAGACCCATATATGTTGGTTACCTGCTCCACTTGCTGCAAAGGAAACTGATGGAAGGTCTGGCCAGACTTGCGCTTGATCGTTGCACCAGAAACCCAGACCATATACGTGGCGTTTTACGGGCTCATTGGCAATAATTTCATCTGATACTTTGGTTGCTTTATCTATCCAATCTGAGGGGATTATTTGACTCCCATTCCAATTGCCTCGATTTAGCCACAGCCAACCAACTCTTGCCATGTCGCGCGGTGTCATCTGGTAGGACGTCATGTAGCCGAAAATATCTATTCGAGCCTTCGGGTGCATTTCAAAGTTTTTATATACCCACGACCATGAACCTTCGATGGGATTTCGTATTTTCCATTCGGTAAGTGTTCCAAAACCTGCCCCTTGATGCGGATTGGCAGTCTTGTATAAAGAGTAGGCAGATGCTACGGCGTGTGTTAACACGTTCATGCCGAAAGTTTGGTAATTGAATACTTTGCCTGGAGCTTCTCCAGGTTTCATGTAACCGGAGGTATTTCCAATTAATTGCCTGAATGTGATTTCCTCGTTATCGGCAAAAGCGAACCGTCCCTTTTTAGGACCTTGGCCGGATGCGACTTCGAGCATCTCGGGATAATAGTCAACAACTCTGTCATTTTCAGATCGAATCACACCTTCTTCAATAGCGATGCCAAGTACGGAAGAAAAAGTCGATTTCGACGCCGATGCCTGTGAGGCCTTCTTTTTGGGGTCGATACCGGAATTCCATTCAGCAACAATCTTTCCATGTCTTGCAATCAATATTCGGTAAGGCCTGTTTCCTGATTGCTCAACCTGAAATTTACTGGCTTTATCCAGTCTGTTTCGATTAATACCTACTTCATTGGGTTCGGAAACCTGCCAATCTTTACCAGGGAATGTTTTCTTATCTGCCTGATTTGCCAATTGCTTGTCTCAGATCTTCATCTTTGATCAGCTTGCGTTTATAGAAGCTCTGATTGTTTTTGACATTTCATGTAGTCGATAATCGTTTTTCATCTCAGGTTGAAAACGATTCGTTACGTAAGCAACCGATACGTTGCTCGTTAAGCTCGCCCAGCTCGTGCATGTTCCAAGCCCGCTATGTCCAACGGTGTCACTACTGTTTAAGCTGGCGTATTGATTCGGAGGATCAGATGGCAATCTCACACCAAGTCCGACGCGTGAGTATGCGCCTGATGTTCCATCAAGGCCTTCTGCTTTCATTGAAGTTACTTCTGATATAACTTTTTCTGGTAACCATCGAACACCGTTCATGATCCCGCTGCTAGATATAGCAGCATAAAACGTTGCAACATCACTTGCTGTTGTGATCATTGAACCTGCAGGCATTGATACTTGTGCTCTTAGTATTAAATCCATGTTATTTGCGATTTCTTTGTCATCCCATTCAGTGCTTACTTCAAGAGGGACTACGCGCCCAAACTCAACAGGTTCGAGAGTATATGCTGTGTTTTTTAACCCGAGCGGTAGGGTGACTTCTCGCTTGAACACTTCATCGAACGATAAACCAGACACCCTAGACGCGAATTCTCCAACTATCCACCCGAATGTATGAGCGTGGTAACTGACTGCTGATCCCGGCTCTGTCTGAGGCGTCATATCTTCGATGTGCGATATGATTCTGCCCCAGTCGTTATAGTCTGTTGGTGGGATGTTTGAATGGTCAGATAGTCCTGCCGAGTGGGCAAGAACCTGTTCGACAGTGATGGAAGATTTTCCGTGTGTTCCGAATTCCGGCCAGTATTCTGCAATGGCAGTATCCCAATCAAAGAGTCCCCTAGCTTTTTGCCTCCATAAAATAGCAGCAGCTAATGGTTTTCCTACCGAGAACACTCTGAATAGTGGCTTTGCGTGCAGTGCTCCACGCGTCATATCTATTACAGGCTTACCATCGATGAAGACCGCAAGAGTTGCAGAAGAGTGGTAGCCATCGGATATTTGACGGTCAAACTCGCTCGCGACTGCCTCCGCATTCAGTGCTGTTGAGGGTTCAGTCATTTGTTGTCCAATAAGATTTATACGCTATTGACTGTTTGACCATTCATACCTTGTCATCATAGAAGTATTTCTCGGCTGTTACAGTGCAGTGTTTACTTTGGTTAGTTCTGGATACATAGCTAATGCTACGACTTTAGATTTACGTGTATATACCAATGACCTCTCAGGTTATTTTCCACTTAACGAGGTTTGTAATTAGATATCGAGTAAGGATTACTCTGGTACAGTGGCGTGTTCAACGGCCACTTTAATATTAGTAGGTCAAGATAGTGATTTTCAACTAATAAATACGTTTGGCAGGTCTTTCTGTGACGACTGAAGCTAAGGTNTCNGCGGGNGGTCAAAACTTTGACCANTTCGGTAAGCGATATCGAAAAGTTGATGGTGATGACAAGGTAACNGGGCGGGCAGTTTTCGGAGCTGATTTTACGGCTCAAGGCTCGTTATTTGCAAAGATTGTTCGAAGNCCCCATGCTCACGCNCGTATTTTGTCAATTGACACCTCGGAAGCTGAGGCAATGCCCGGGGTGGAAACTGTTTGTACTGCAGCGGATTTTCCATCTGAAGTCTCAGGTGATGTTGATACCGGCGAAGTTGAAATTGGTATTCAATTTCTTGCCAACCTGATCATGGGTCGGCGAAAAGCTTTGTTTGAAGGTCATCCCGTTGCAGCAGTTGCTGCTACTGATATTCATATTGCAGAAGAAGCAGCGAAGCTTGTGAAAGTTGAATACGACGTTCTTCCTGCTGTAACAGATCCGATCGAGGCAATGTCTCCAGAAGCTCCACTACTGCATGAGGGTCTTATTGCAACATCTTTATCGGGTTCAGCTGACCAACCCAGCAATATAGCCGGTCATATGGAAGGTGGAAAAGGTGACGTTGAGAAGGGTTTTGCGGAATCAGATGTGGTCATAGAGCGTACTTACAAGACGGCTTTGGTGCATCAGGGTTATATCGAGCCAGAGGCTGAAACGGTTCATTGGCGCGCTGATGGTCATATGGACGTTTGGGCCAACTCTCAGGGTTCTTTTCCTCTGCGACAAAACATGTCGAACCTTCTTGGTGTTGATGTGAGCAAAATTAAAGTAATCCCTCTTGAAGTCGGTGGTGCATTTGGTGCAAAAAATACTCCACGCGTGACTCCTGTGGCGGCGATTTTATCTCGTAAGTCAGGTAAGCCTGTAAAGATTGTGCTCAATCGCGAAGAGGTGCTTAAGGCCACAGGTCCCGCATCTGGTGCAGTTGTCACGGTGAAAATGGGTGCTACCAAGGATGGCATACTCAAAGCAGCTCAATCCCGACTTGTATTTGGTGCAGGGGGGTTTCCAGGATCACCAGTCCTGAGGGGTATGCAGACTATATTTGCCTGTTACCAACCCGAGCATTCCAAGGTAGATGCTTATGATGTGGTAACTAATGCTCCGCGTGTAGCGGCGTATCGTGCGCCTGGAGCTACTGTGGCGACATTCTGTGGTGAATCTACCCTCGACGAACTCGCCTCTGCCATTGGGTACGACCCTATGGATTTTCGAATTAAAAATGCTTCCAAGACTGGTGATTCAAATGTTGATGATGAGGAATACACCCGTATCGGCATTGTTGAAATGCTAGAGCAGGTAAAAAAATCCGATGAATATAATCGGCCTCTAAAGGTAAGTAAAAATGGATGGCCCGTAGGAAGGGGCGTTGGAATTGGTTGGTGGCCTTGTGGAATTGAAATTTCAAGCGCAAGAGTCATGGTTAATCACGATGGGGGAGTTGATGTTTCTATTGGTGCTGTTGATTTACATGGTATTCGTACCGGAACCGCACAGGTAGCGGCTGAAACCCTTGGCATTGAACCTGATGAAGTAAATGTGCATACCGCCGACACTGAGGGCATTCCTTACACGGGCAATGCAGCGGGTTCGCGAATTACACGAACTCTTAGTCAAGCTGTGTTCAAGGCAGGATCGGCGGTTATCACTCAAATGAAAGAAAAGATGGCTGTCAGATTCGGGGTTGACGCCGAATTCGTGGAATATGAAGACGGCTATTTTTATGCCAGAGACAATCAAGATTCAAAGGTGTCGTTTAAGGACGCGGGTACTGCCGTTACGAAGAACGGATCTAACATTGTAGCTACAGCATCTAATGATCCTGGTATGCGACCTGCGAATGGATACGCCATGTCTATTGCTGATGTAGAGGTAGATCCTGAAACAGGTAAGATCCAATTGACGGACTTCACAATCTTTCAAGATGTAGGCAAATGTGTTAATCCGACTCAGGTTGAAAACCAAATGCAGGGTGGTGCTGTCCAGGGCATTGGATGGGCGCTTTCGGAAGAGTACGTTTATGATGATCAGGGTTTGATGCGCAATGCTTCTTTCCTTGATTATCGGATGCCTACAGCCCTCGACCTACCCATGATAGGGACGGTGATTTTAGAGACACCTGCCGATGATGGAGCGTTTGGAATTAGAGGGGTTGGAGAGCCGCCGATTATCGCTCCGCCTGCAGCGATTGCAAACGCCGTCCATGATGCAACTGGCGCACGAATGACGAGCTTGCCAATGAGTCCTGAACGGGTATTCGCAACGATGAATGGATCTTCTTAGATCTATATGAATCTTTTGTGAGTTAATGGAGTAAGCAGTATTGGCCCAAACGGAGTCCGGTTCTTTTCAGGCTGAATGGAACGATCCGGGATTAACCCATCGCCAGGTTCGTCTGACACTGATCGGCGTGATGTTCGCCATGTTCCTTGCCTCCTTGGATCAGACGATTGTTGCTACAGCAATTCCCAGGATCATGGCAGATCTTGATGGTTTCGATCGCGTTACATGGGTTTCAAGCGCATATATTGTGGCTTCAACGTCGGTTGTATTGATTACCGGCGCTGTTTCAGATGTTTACGGTCGTAAGTGGTTGTTTGTGGGTGGCATTTCGATATTTTTGATTGGATCAGTTCTTGCCGCTAGTTCGCAGTCTATGAATGCCCTGATCATATTTCGTGGGATTCAAGGGCTGGGTGGTGGAATGATCATGGCATTATCGTTTGTTACGATTGGCGATCTTTTTCCACCTGCAGAACGAGCTAAATATCAGGGGATCATTGCTGCGATGTTCGGGATTTCTTCTGTTTTAGGTCCGACGCTTGGTGGGGTTATCACAGATCAATTTTCCTGGGAATGGATTTTTCTTGTAAATATTCCATTAGGTATTCCGATCATTCTCTTATTTATCCGACTTTTCCCGAATGCTAAGAAAGGCGGTCCAAAAAGAAAAATTGACGCTGGTGGAGCTGTTCTAATTGTTATGGCGATTGTTCCTGCATTGTTAGGTTTATCTTGGGGTGGCAATCAGTATGAATGGTCTCATCCAGTAGTTTTAGGATCTTTGGCTTTTGGTGCCTTTATGGTGGTTATCTTCGCTTTGTATGAGACTCGGGTGGCTGATCCGATCTTACCTTTGGCTGTGTTCAAGAATCGCGTTGTTGGAATAGCGTTGTTTGTGATTTTATTGACGGGTTTCGCCATGTTTGGCGGTATATTCTTTGTGCCATTGTTGTTTCAGGGGGTTCTTGGTGCATCGCCTACCGCAAGTGGTAGTTTTTTGACACCGATGATGCTGGGAATCGTTTTTGGCGCTGCGATTAGTGGGCAGGTACTGTCCCGCACGGGCGGTCATTATCGCGTACAGGGTATTCTTGGTCTGTCGATAATGGGTTTAGGAACTTTCATGCTTAGTCGTGTGTCAGCAGAAACGACGCACAGTTACGCGCTTATATCGGCTGTAGTCATGGGATTTGGTCTCGGAACTTCTTTTCCGTTGTATACGATCGCCATACAGAATGGAGTGCCGCAACAATTCTTGGGCATTGCTACATCCTCTGCTCAGTTTTTCCGTTCTGTTGGCGGCGCCATAGGTCTTGCTGTGTTTGGGTCCTATATGGTTCGTCGATTCAAGGATGGGATGACGCAAAACCTCCCCAGTGAGGCATCCGAATATGTTCCGCCTCAGTTACTTGATCAGATTACAGGGAATCCAAATGCTCTACTTAGCCCTGAGGCCTCAGATAATCTGACG